>NZ_JASDCY010000061.1:0-16639 GCF_030407675.1 Kocuria sp. APC 4018
GGACGGCGGACCTCATCGGAAGACAGCGGGCGGGTCCCCTCGGAGATGGTGGACCCGGCCCTCCATGGTGGCACGATCCGCCGGGACCCGGCTGTGAGCCGCACGTCACGGTGCTGGACGCCCGCTCGGAGCGAACCGGGCCCCGGGCATCGGGATGGGCATCAACCGCGGGCGCGCACTCCGGGGAGCTCGGCGCCGGAACCAGCCGCGGGCGCGCGGTCCGGGGACGCGGGCCTGGGGCGGCGACGGGGCGTGGTCTGCAGAGCCGCGCCCCGGGATCAGCGGCGGGAGCGCGTGAACGCGGAGACCCCCGTGATGGCGCGGCCCACGATGAGTGCCTGGACGGAGTCCGTGCCCTCGTACGTGGAGACCACCTCCATGTCCGTGAGGTGGCGGCCGATGTGGTTCTCCAGCAGCAGCCCGTTGCCACCCAGCATGTCCCGGGCGGTGCGGCACATGTCCAGGGCCTTGCGGGACGTGGTCATCTTCACCAGTGAGGCCATGGCGTCCGTGAGCTGGTCGTTCTCCTGCAGCTGGGCCATACGGGTGCACATCAGCTGCAGGGAGGTCAGGTCCGAGAGCATGGTGGCCAGGCGCTCCTGCACCAGCTGGTAGTTGGCGATCGGCATGCCGAACTGCTCGCGCTCCAGGGCGTAGTTGGCGGCGATCTCGAATGCCGCCATGCCGTGGCCCACGGCCTCCCAGGACGCACCACCGCGCGTGGCCTTGAGCACTTTATTGACGTCCTTGAAGCTGTGGCAGTTCTCCAGGCGGTTCTCGTCCGCGATCCGCAGGTCCTCGATCACGATGTCCGCCTGGTTGATGGCGCGCTTGCCGATCTTGCCGGCGATGACCTCGGGGCGGTAGCCCTGCGGGTACTGGCCGCCCGCCTGCTTCTCCACCACGAAGCACTTGACCTGCCCGTCCGCCTCGTCCCGCGCGTAGAGGACGATCACGTCCGCGGCGTGGCCGTTGCCGATCCAGCGCTTGTGCCCGTTGAGCACCCAGTGGTCCCCGTCCCGGCGCGCGGAGGTCTCCAGGGAGACGGAGTCCGAGCCGTGGGTGGGCTCGGTGAGGGCGAAGGCCCCGGTCTTCTCGATCCTTGCCATGGTGGGCAGCCACCGCTGGCGCTGCTCCTCGTTGCCGAGCATGTAGATGCTGCCCATGCACAGGTTGGAGTGCACGCCGAAGAACGTGTTCACGGAGCCGTCGATCCGGCCCATCTCCCGGGCGACCAGGCCAGCCGCCTGGCGGGAGAGCCCCGGGCAGCCGTAGCCCTCGATGAACGTGCCCACGATGCCCAGGTCCGCGAGGCCCTGGAACACGGGCAGGGGATGCTCACCGGCCTCCCACGCCTCGTTGATGGTGGGCAGCACGTGCTCCCGGCCGTAGGCCCGCACGCGGTCCCGCAGGGCGGTCTCCTCGGCGGAGAGCTCCTGGTCCAGGAGGAAGAAGTCGGGGTTCTCGAGCAGTTCGCTCATGATGGGTCCTTTCGGTGGGAGCGGAGCCACTGCATAACGGCCTCGCGGTCTGCGTCGAGGGCGGGTGGCGCCTTGTCGTAAGTGACCGGGGTGCGGCTGTAGCTGACGGGGTTCTTGATGAGGGGCACGGTCTCCTCGCCTCGTCCTACCTGGACCACCGGGTGCAGTCCGAGGGACTCGGCATACTGCACACCCTCGGGGACGGTCAGGATGGGCGCGCACGGCACGCCCTCGGCCTGTAGTCGCTGCGCCCAGGCTTCCGCCGTGTCCCGGGCGAGGGCCTCGTTGAGCAGGGGACGCAGCTCCTCGCGGTGGTCATTGCGGTGCTCCACGCTGTCGAATCGGGGGTCCTGGATGAGGTCGGGCATGTCCAGGACGGTGGAGAAGCGCGTGAATTGGGAATCGTTGGCCACCGTGATAATGAGATCTTTGTCCGCGGTGGGGAAGGGGCCATAGGGGAAGAGGCTGGGGTGCTCATTGCCCAGGCGCTGCGGATCATTGCCGCACGCGGCATAGCCTGTGGTCTGATTGACCAGTCCAGACAGTGCTGCGGAGAACAGATCCAGTTCAACATGCTGGCCGCGCCCGGAGCGCGTACGCTCCTGCAGTGCACCAAGGACGGCCACAGCGGCATGCAGTCCGGTGATTACGTCGAACAGTGCCACTCCTCCACGTTGGGGAGGCCCGTCGGGGAACCCGGTCACGGACATGAACCCGGACACTCCCTGGACGAGAAGGTCGTATCCAGGCAGGTGGGCACCACCATCCGTGCCGAATCCGGTGATGCTCGCGTGCACGAGCTCCGGCCACCGTTCGGCCACGGAGGCGGCGTCCAGACCGAACTGCGCGAGACCTCCCGGTTTGAAGTTCTCGATGAACACGTCCGCAGCGTCGATGATCTCGTACGCGGTCTCTCGATCCGCAGGGTCCTTAAGATCAAGCACTACTGAGTGCTTGTTGCGGTTTACGGACAGGTAGTAGGTCCCGATGCCGCGGAAGCTCGGGGGCTTGTACAGTCTGGTGTCATCCCCGGTGGGTCCCTCCACCTTGATCACGGTGGCGCCCATGTCCGCAAGCAACATGGTGCAGTAGGGCCCGGCCAAGATGCGCGAGAAGTCTGCGACAACAATGCCGCTGAGGGGTCCTTCGGCCGAGGACGTTGTGCTGAGGGTCATGAATCCTCCACCAGTAGATGTGTTTTACCCCACAAAACCACCGCTATTGGGTTCTGTCCAATACAGAAAAACCGGTCCGTTGATGCGTATTTGACAACAATCCCGTAGTCTCGCGCCATGGAAGTTCACGAGGCACGCGCGTTCCTGGCTGTGGCGGAGGAGCTGCATTTCGGGCGGGCGGCAGCAAACCTCCGGATCGCGCAACCTCCCCTCAGTCGGCTGATCAAGAACATCGAGAAGTCCCTGGGCACCGAACTGTTCGAGCGCAGTACCCGTCAGGTGTCCCTTACTCCGGCCGGCGCGGCGCTGGTGGATCCCGCGAAGGCACTCGTGGCGGCCTCGGAGCAGGCGCGAGCCGCGGTGGCGAAATCCGTGGCGGGGGAGACCGGCAGGGTGCGCCTGGGCTTCGCGGGCGCTTCCATCAACCGCAAAGTGGGGGAGCTTGCCCGCCACATCCGCACCCACCGCCCGGGGGTGCACATGGAGCTGCACGGCTCACAGTTCTCCCACACCGCTCTCGAGAAGGTGCTGGACGGCGCCCTAGACGTTGCGATCGGGCGCTGGGACTTCATCCCCGCGGAGCTGCGCTCGTGTGTCCTCGGCCGTGAGGAGGTCATGGTGGTGCTACCCAGCAACCACCGCCTGGCCGAGGCCCCGCGTGTAGATATCGCTGAGCTCGCGGACGAGTCCTGGGTGGTGTTGCCCACCGGCCCCGGGGCGGCGTTGCAGAACCGGCTCATATCGCTGGCCACCGCTGCGGGCTTCGTCCCGCGCGTGGCCCAGGTGGCGCCGGATTCGTGGACGCTCGTGGTGCTGGTAGCCGCCCAGATCGGCTGTGCTCTGAGCCTGGACAGCGTGCGGGACAACGTGTCCTCGGACGGTGTGGTTTTCAGGGCGCTCACTGGACAGCAACGCCCGCTAGACGTGCAGCTCGTGTGGCGCGCCGCAGATCCGAACCCGGCCCTGCATGCTGTGGTGAACCTCGCCCGGAACTTGTACGGGGACCCCCGCGGCCAGGCCGCAGAGGTTCCCGGGAGCTGACAGGTCCTACTCGTAGTCGTACCAGCCGTGGCCGGTCTTGCGGCCGTAGTCACCGGCCTCGTACTTCTCCTTGACGGACTCCGCGGGGAGGCTCGCTGGATCGCCCGTCTGCTCGTACTCGGCCAGGCGGATCAGGTAGACCACGTCGATGCCCACCATGTCCATGAGCTCGAACGGACCCATGGGGTGGTTCAGGGCGGTCTTGGCGGCCACGTCGATGTCCTTGTAGTCCGCCACACCGTCCTCGTAGAGCTTCAGCGCCTCGGAGCGCAGTGCGCCCAGCAGGCGGTTGGCCACGAAGCCCGGGACCTCCTTCTTGAGCTCCACGGGGGCCTTGCCGATCGAGCGGGCCAGCTCCATGGCGGTCTCCACGGTCTCGCGGGAGGTGCCCTCGTGCGGGACCACCTCCACGCACTTCATCACCAGCGCCGGGTTGAAGAAGTGCACGTTGCACACCTTCTCCGGGCGGTGGGTGGCGTCCGCCACCCGCGAGGACACGATGTTGGAGGAGTTCGTGGCCAGGATGGTGTGCTCGGGGCACACCGCATCCAGCTCTGCGAAGACCTGGCGCTTGATGGTGAGGTCCTCCACCGCGGCCTCGATCACGAAGTCCGCCTGCGCGGCGCACGCGTCCCGGTCCGTGGAGAACGTCAGGCGCTCGAAGGCTGCGTCCACGTCCTGCTGGGTGCGGCGGCCCTTGCTGACGTCCCGGTCCATGCGGGAGTGCAGCTGCTCGGACGCGCGGTCCACGGCCTCCTGCTTGATGTCCACCACGTCCGTGTCGTAGCCCGCCAGGGCGCACACCATGGCGATCTGGGAGCCCATGGCCCCGGCGCCGACCACGGTGATGTGCTGGATCTCCTGCAACGGGTTCTCGCTCACTTGCTCACGTCCTTCTGTGCGTTCTGAGGCGTTTGCTGAGGCGCGTCCTTCTGTGCCGCCGTGCGGAAATCCGGGGTGCGCTTCTCCAGGAACGCGGTGGTTCCCTCGGCCTTCTCCGCGCTGCTGTAGAGCACGGACTGGGCCAGGCGCTCCAGCAGGATCCCGGTCTGGTGGTCCACGTCGAAGCCGTGGCGGATCACGGTCTTGGCCAGCTGGATGGCCAGCGGGCCCTTGGCCATGATGGCGTGCGCCGTCTCGCGGGCGGTGTCCAGCAGCTGGTCCGGCTCCACCACCTGGGTCACGAGTCCCATGGCCAGGGCGTCCTCGGCCTTCACCCGGCGCCCGGTGAGCACGATCTCGGTGGCCCGGCCCAGGCCCACGAGCTTGGCCAGGCGCTGCGTGCCGCCCGCGGCGGGCATGATGCCCAGCCCGGTCTCGGGCAGCGCGAACTGCGCGTTGGTGGAGGCCACGCGGATGTCGCACGCCAGGGCCAGCTCGTGCCCGCCGCCGAACGCGTAGCCGTTCACGGCCGCGATGGTGGGCTTGGGGAACTGCTCCACCTGTTCGTACACGCCCTGCATGGTGGCCTTCAGCCCGTCCTTGGGCGTGCGCACCGCGAGCTCGTTGATGTCCGCGCCCGCCACGAACGCCTTGTCCCCGGCGCCCGTGAAGATCAGGACCTGCACGCCGTCGTCCTCCGCGAGCTGCGCGAGGGTCTCGGTGATGGCCCGCAGCACGGTGGCGTTGATCGCGTTGCGCACCTCCGGCCGGTTCACGGTGACCAGGGCGATCCCGTCCGTGACGTCCACGGTCAGGACGTCGGTGTTCTCTGTGCTCATGGGGCGTTCTCCTTGCTGTGCTCGTGCGGGATCGTGCGGCCCGCGCTCGTCGTCACCTTCTTTCATACCGCGCGAGGGTGACGCGGGCCGCACTCGTGGGGGATTCATTCCGATCCGGCATCAATCCGGTGCGGTGCGGGCAATGCGCTCGGGGGTTGCACTCGGCGGCCGGTCACGCGCCCTGGGGAACCCGGGTGATCTCCCCGGTTTCCGGGTCGACGACGGGGCGGGGCTTCCTGAGGCGCGCCAGCGCGGCCGCGGCGACCACGAGGGCGAGGCCGATGACCGTGACGAGCACGCCGGGCAGGAACATCATGAATCCGCCCACGGCGAGAACGACCCGCAGGTACACGGGCAGCTGCCGCTCCACGAACGTGAGCCACCCGCCCATGGCCCCGGCGATCGCGTAGACCGCCACCAGGCTGGAGAGGAAGGCCAGCACGATGTGCATCGGCTCCCCCTGGGCCACCAGAGCGGGGTTGAGCGCGAACCCGAACGGCACCACGTACTTCACCGCGCCGAGCTTCATGGCGGAGAAGCACGTGGCCATGGGGGAGGCCTTGGAGATGCCGGCCGCCGCGAACGCCGCGAGCCCCACGGGCGGGGTGATGTAGGAGACCGAGGCCCAGTAGATGACGAACAGGTGCGCGGCGATCGGGTCCACGCCCAGAGCCGTGACGGCCGGGACCATCACGATGGCCAGGAACACGTACGCGGCGGAGATCGTGAGCCCCATGCCGAGCACGAAGCACACCACGGCGCCGGCGATCAGGATGAGCACCACGTTGTCGCCCACCAGGGCCACCAGGTCGCGGGACAGGGACAGCGCCACGCCCGTGGCGGTGAGCCCGCCCAGGATCAGGCCCACACCCGCGATGATCCCCACGATCTGCGCGAGTGTTTTGCCCACGTCCACGCCCATGTCCACCCACTGGCGGGGGCCGAACGTGACGCTGGGTTTGATCAGGGCGATCAGCAGCAGGATGGCCACCACCCAGTAGGGCACCTGGGCCTCGGAGTCCGTGGTGAACAGCAGCACCGTGAGCACGGCCAGCGCCCCGATGTACGGCCAGCCCATGGCCAGGGCGTGGCGGGCACGGGGGAGCAGGTTCTTGGGCGTGCCCCGCAGCCCGCGCTGGGCGGCGTAGCCGTCGATCTGCAGGAAGATGCCCAGGAAGTAGAGGATCGCGGGGATCGTGGCTGCCACCAGGATGGAGGTGTAGGGCACGCCCACGAAGGAGACCATGAGGAACGCGGCAGTGCCCATGATGGGCGGGGTGATGGAGCCGCCGGAGGACGCGGTGGCCTCCACGGCGCCGGCCACCCGGGCACTGAACCCGGAGCGCTTCATGGCCGGGATGGTCATGGGTCCCGTGGTCAGCACGTTGGACACCGCCGAGCCGCTCATCATGCCCATGGCGGCAGAGCTCGCCACGGCCACCTTGGCGGAACCGCCGCGGTAGCGGCCGAACACGGCCATGGACAGCTCGTGGAAGAAGTCCGCACCGCCGGTGTGCTGCAGCACCACGCCGAACAGGAGGAAGCCCACCAGGATGGTGCCTGCGGTCTGCAGGGGAAGGCCCAGCACGCTGTCCACGCCCATAGTGTGCACCTGGGCCAGGGTGGGCAGGTCGTAGGAGATGCCCTGCAGGAACGACAGCGGGATGATCCCCGCGAACAGGGGGTACACGGAGAACAGGAATGCGATGACCAGCACCACCCACCCGGCGGCCCGGCGCAGGGTCTCCAGGATCAGGGCCCAGAACACGAAGCTCAGCACGGTGGCCAGGGTGGGGGCTATGAACTGCCAGCCGTAAACCTGAATCTCCAGACCGTGCCAGGCGAAATATGCACAACTGCCGACTACCAACAGGATAATTACTATGTCATACCAGGGGACGCCTGAACGACTCAGCGTATCTGGAACCCCTGGTCGGGGCTTCCTGAGAGGGGTTGCGATAAACACGATAGGAACAAATATGGCAAGCAGAAGATAAAGGAACGAGTTGGATGGAATTGCAATTCCCCCAAGATTCCAAAAAAACACCTGATTCATGGTCAGTAAGATGCCAAGTGCGGTTAAGGCGATAATGATAGTGCGCCAGAAAGGTGTTAGGCGTGGACTCGAGACATGCAACGATATTTCCGAAGGGAGTGAAGGGGTGGCCGCGTGGTCGACATTCACAGAATTAAAGTTACCGAGGTCCCCATAGCTTGGTGGGTATTCTGCAATCGGTGCGCATCCTTCGCTATGGAGGGCAGAAGATTTCTGCGGAGACTTCATGCCTGCCCTCCAGAGGTAGTGGTAGACGGTTGTTGACCAGGAAGTGTGCCAGGAACTCGAGGGAGCTCGGGCAGGTTGGCCTTCTTCCAGTCCACCCAAGCTTTCGACGCGGATTTTTATCCGTTTGATTGCTCCAAAAATCTGGCCACGCGTCCAGCATGAGGCGCTCGCGCTCCACGAGTGCCGTTTGTCGTGATTGCAAGTCCGCGTTCCATCGTTTCTTGTCAATCAGAAATTGCACCATCGCGTCATGGAACGGAATAACCAGCGGGGTAAGCTGGATTTCGTTCGCAGCAAAACGGTGGGCGTCCGGCGTGGTGTTCTTGTAGTACTCAAAGTTTTCATCCATGTCCTGCACTAGACGGGACACCTCATCCGACGGGCGGTCGGCCAGGGTCACCAGCGGAATAGTGTACTGCATATTGGTAACAGTCTGCCCCTTTTCTAGGCCTGCTCCTTCTGAAAATTTCCCGGGCTTGGTGGTGGGCGCCAGGTCCTCCCAGGTCGCATACTTAGATGGGTCGGAGCCGCCCATGTCCAGCCACTCGATGGGGTACTGTGACGCAAGTTCGGACACATTGGCTCCCACTACGTTTTGATACAGCGTGTCGATCTTGCCCGTCTTTAGGGCCTCAATCTGGGCGCTGTAGGCAATATCAACCATGCTTACGTCCTCACTCGTGAGACCGCCATAGTTCAAAATCGCCTCGATTTTCTTCGCAGCGGAAGAAATTCCGATCAGCTTAGGCACCTTCTTGCCTCGCAATTCACTGACACTTCTGATTCCGCTGTCTTTGCGGACCAAGAGACCGTAGTTTCCTGGCGGGCTCCAGACCAGGCGTAACCGTTGCGGTCCCCACCGTTCCGCTGCGAATTCGTCGTTGCCTTCGAACGCGTAGTAGTACTCGTCGCTCGTTCGCGAGTACTGTGCCGTCCCGTTGATCAGCGGCGCCAGGCGCCCGATGCCGGTGTCCGAGGTCATCAGCCGGATCTGCCGACCCGTCTTCTGGGTCAGGGTGTTGGCCACCGCGGCGAGGTCGTTGTACGTGCCCGTGCCCACTCCGAACGTGGACCACACGAGCTGCTGGGAGCCACCGGCGGCCGTCGAGCCGCCCGAGCACCCGGCCACGCCGGCCAGTACGGGTAACGACGCCGCTGCGGCCAGGAGCGCGCGGCGGTTGAGGGTACGCGGCATGGTGCCTCCACTGAACTGGTCCGACGGATCCACCGGGCCCTGCTTCCTGCCCAAGAGGGTGCGGCCAGGGGAACCGGAGGTTCTCAGTCATACAGCCATGGAGTGATCCACGACACTTACTCGCGAGTTTTATGCGTAACGGGTATCAGTGGTGGTTGGGGCGGGCAACGCCGGGCCGGGTTGCGACACGGGTGAGTGCCGATGGCGGTCTCTGGAAGTGCGCTCATGGCGCGGCGCGAAAGGTTCGGGCCCAGCCACTGAGGTGGGCCTCAGGCACCCTTCCGTGCATGCACCTGCGGGAAAAGGCCGGAGATCCTCAACCCTTGATGGGCCGCTCGACGGGTTCTTCGTCATCGAGCCACTCCACGGGGTCGTTGCGAAGACCAGCGGCCAGGGCGGTGGCTGTTTCCTTCCACGACGTGAGTTCGGCGACGGCCAGGTGCGGCTGCCCGGTTGAGGACGACAGCCGTGCGGCCTGCAGGATGTCATGTGCGCAGTCCGCCCGCCCCTGCGGGGAGAGGTCCTGCATCCAGGGGAACGTCTCGTTCATGTCTTCATCGTAGATTCGACGGGCGCCTGGCAGAGATCCTCCGCCCGCGGCGTCTGAGGCTGTAGTTCCCCCGTTCGAGGCTGATCAGCGGTTGGATGGCGTCTCGACTCATCGCGCTCGGTGTCAGTGCCGTGCATCTGTGGCCTCCCCTTCTGCCACGGTGTGGCGATAGGCCTGCACATCCGCCAGCAGACGACGCCGCTGGTCCCGGACCCTGCGCTCCTCACGGTTTCGCGCGGCTTCCTGCGCCGCCCGCTTGCGGGCCGCCGTGCCCGGTGCGGGAATCTGGCCGATCGTGAGCCCCAGCAGCCCCATCATGAGAGCCCAGGTGCTCTCGTGCCACACGAACTGCAGGAGCAGCGCGACCACCACGCACAGCAGGGAGATGATCCCGGGCAGGAATTTCTCGATCTGGTTCACGGGCGCTCCTCGGGTGCTGGCCCCGCATGGCGCGAGGCGTGGGCTGGTCTTCCTTCACGCTGACAGACCCGAGCGGACAGCGCATCAGCCGAACGGCCACTCTCCCCGGCCGTTGGCCGTCTGCCGCGCCCCCGCCCGCCCTCAGCCGGAAACGTCTGCCGAGAAGACGGCCAGCACACGGTCGCCAGACACCACGGCAGCCCAGACACCACGGAGGCCCAGCCATCCCGGACGCCCCGCGCCCTACCCCGCCTGCCCTCGCAGCCGCTCGTAGAACCCCGCCGCCATGGCCAGGGACACCAGCTCGTCGGTGGGCATGTCCTGCAGGAGCTTCGCGAACTTCTCGGAGAGGTCGTTGTGCCGCCACACGCTGTCCTCCAGCACCACCCGCAGCTCGGGGGAGCGGGCGAAGTCCGCTGGCGTGTTGTTGCGGGCCTGCTGACGGAGGTTCTCGTTCTCCTGGGCCGGGGTGAGCCACAGGTCCACGGAGGTGACCTTGTACTCGTCCGAGGCATCCAGCCCGCCCAGGTACTTGTTCACCTTCTCCACCAGCTCGGCCTTGGCGGCGCGTTCGCGCTCCGCCTGCTTGCTCATGCCCACCTCGGTGAGCCCGCGCAGCCCCTCGGCCTGGTCTTCCTGTAATTTCAAGTCTTCTTCGCGCTGCTTCTCCAGGTGGTAGTGCGTGAGCACCACGTCCTCCGCGGTGACCGTCTCGGGGATCTCGGTGTCCAGCCTGGCGTTGAGCTGGCGCCCCAGCAGGTCCGCGAACACGGAGAGCTTGACGAACTCCGGGTCCCCGAAGTTGAGGATCTGCGAGAAGAACGCGTAGGACGTCACGTACTGGCCCAGCAGGGAACGGAACTCCTCGAGCGTGTCCCGCTCCGCGGCGTCGTCGCCCGCGCGCTCCCAGCGGTCCATGAAACGGGAGACAGCGGGGTCCAGGCCCGGGAGCAGTGCGGTGTGCCGGCCGTGGACGTGGTTCCACGCGTCCCACACCTGGTCCACCTCCGCGTCCGTGAAGATGGCGGCGGCCTTGAGCTTCTCCAGCTGCTTGATCACCAGGTCCAGGTCCGAGGGGGTCTTGATCTCCGCGTCCTCGTAGTACTCCTGGAACGCGGCGAGGATCTGGTCCGGATCGTTCACGAAGTCCAGCACGTACGTGTCCGTCTTGCCGTCCATGCGGCGGTTGAGCCGGGACAGCGTCTGCACGGCGGCGATGCCGGAGAGCTGCTTGTCCACGTACATGCCAACCAGCAGCGGTTGATCGAAGCCGGTCTGGTACTTGTTCGCGACGATCAGGATGTTCTGGTCGTCCTGATTGAACACCGCCGCGAGGTCCCGCCCGCGCACGTCCGGGTTCATGGACGCCTCGGTCACCTCGGGGCGCTCGCCGTCCCCGATCACCGCCACGTCCGGGTCCGGCAGCGCGCCGGAGAACGCCACTAAGGTCTTCAGCGGCAGGTTCTCGCGCTCGATGTGGCGCTGGAACGCGCGCTGGTACTGCACCGCGGCCGCGCGCGAGCCGGTGACCACCATGGCCTTGCCGCGCCCGTTCAGCGCGGGCTGCACAGTGGTGAGGTAGTGCTTGACGATCACGTCCACCTTGGAGCTCACGTTCGTGGGGTGCAGCTCCACAAATCCGATGTATGCGCGCGTGCCCCGGCGCACGTCCACCTCGCCGCCATCCGCACTCTCCCCGGACGACGACGCCGCTCCCGCGCCCTCCCTGCCGCCCGTCCCGTTTCCGCCGGGCACGTTCGCGGGGTCCGAACCCCGCAGCGCGATCTTGGCCACGCGCTCGTAGGTGGTGTAGTTCTTCAGCACGTCCAGGATGAAGCCCTCCTGGATGGCCTGCTTCATGGAGTAGAGGTCGAACGGTTCCTTCTTGCCCGCCTCGTTGGGGGTGCCGAAGAGCTCGATGGTCTTGGCCTTGGGGGTCGCGGTGAACGCGAAGTAGCTGATCCGGTGGCCGTCGTCCGCCTGGGCGGCCATACGGACCAGGGCGTCCTGCTCGGCGCCGGGTTCCAGCTCGCCGTTCTCGTCCACCGCGGGGGAGTCGGTGCCCGTGGCCGCGGTGGGATCGTTGAGGTACAGCAGCTCCTTGACCGCGCTGGCCGCATTGCCGGACTGCGAGGAGTGGGCCTCGTCCGCAATCACCGCAAAGCGCTTGCCCTCGAACGAGCCGCCCTTCTCGCGGATCTGGGACAGCGCATAGGGGAAGGTCTGCAGGGTCACGCCGATGATGGGCACCCCCGCCGAGAGCGCCTCGATGAGCTGCCCGGTCTTGGAACCCTCCGAGCCCGAGGTGATGGGCTGGAACTGACCCGTGCTGTTGACCAGCTGGTCCACGGCGTCCTGCAGCTGGCGGTCCAGCACCTGGCGGTCCGCGATCACGAAGACGGTGTCGAACACCTTCTCACCCGCAGCCGTGTGGAGCGTGGCCATGCGGTGGGCGGTCCACGCAATCGAATCTGTCTTGCCGGAACCGGCGGAGTGCTGGATGAGGTACTTGTGACCCGGGCCGTCCTCACGGGCCGCGGCGGTGAGCCGGCTGACCGCGCGCCACTGGTGGTAGCGGGGGAAGCGGATCTGAGCACGGTCGATCTCCGCACCCGTGCGCGGATCCACCTTCTTCTGGTGGTTCACGTACACGAACTTGGTGAGGATGCTCAGCCACGTGTCCCGCTGCAGGGTCTCCTCCCAGAAGTACGAGGAGCGCGCACCGTGCGGGTTGGGCGGGTTGCCCGCGCCGTTGTGGTGGCCGCGGTTGAAGGGCAGGAACGACGTCCCCGGGCCCTTCAACTCGGTGGTCATGTAGACGTCGTGGTCCGTGAGCGCGAAGTGCACGAGTGCGCCCCGGAACGGGGTCAGCAGGGGCTCACCGGCGGGCGTGCGGTCGTTTTCGTACTGCTTGATCGCGGCTTGGAGCGACTGGGTGAAGTCGGTCTTGATCTCCACCGTGGCCACCGGCAGGCCGTTGAGGAAGAACACCAGGTCGATCCGGTCCGCCTTGCGGGTGGAGTAGACGACCTCCTGGACCACGCGCAGCCGGTTCTGGGCGTAGCGCGCGGCAATCTGGGGGTTGCGGTCATCCGCCGGGGGCATCTGCAGCATCTTGAAGCGGCGTGCACCGGGCACCATGAACCCCTTGCGGAGCACGTTCAGCACCCCGCCGCCGTCCCGCTCGGGCTGGGAGAGCTGACTGGTGAGCCGGTCCAGGACGCGACGCTCACCCTTGGCCCGGGCGGCATCGTCACCGTGGGGCGGGACGACCTTGGCGAAGTTCTCCGGGTCCGTGTCCTCGAGCCAGCCCAGGACGTCCTCCGGGAAGACGGCGCGCTCCTTGTCGTACCCCTCCGAGGTGGAGGAGTGGAGCCACCCGTGCTCCGAGAGGTAGGTGGCGATCTCCTGCTGGAGCTTCTTCTCCTGGTGCTGCTGACTCATGGGCTCTCCCTAGTTCTCCCTGTGCAGACCCTGCGCGATGTCGTCTTCCAGCTGCTCCGCGGCCGGCTTGTGTCGGGCGGTGACGTCGATCTGGCCCGTGACGGCGGCCGTGATGAGGGCGGCGCGGCGCTCGCGGGCGAGGGCTACAGCTAGACGGGCATCTTCGAGCCGCTCCTCAGTAGTCATCGAGGCATCCACGAGGCGACTGACAATCACATTTTGCTCATCCAGCGGGGGAATGTGGACGGGAATGCGTTTGAGGTCCCACACACTCACTCGCGGGGTTCTTACTTGGCCATTGTCATCTGAACCAATTCCCCGCAGTCGTTTCCGGATCTCATGCAGAAACATGTCGCTGCGCATAAGGTATTCTGCAAAAAGCGGCAAAAGATTAGGAGCGGTGCGGAGGACTGCGTAATCCGGACTCGTGATGCCATCCCACTGTGAAACGCCAACCGCTCCTTGGAACGCCCGCATTCGATTAAGAACTAGGTCACCCTTCTGCACGCGTTTGTAACGGGATAAATCCTCCGATTTTGCTTCGCTCCCGTCGCTCCTTTCTTGCCATCGGTACGCACCCAGTGTGATGGACACGGATAGAAGAAATTCCGCACGGGCACTAGGCCCAGCCTTACTGTCAATCTCCGCAATGCCACCACGAAAGTCACAGCGAGTCGCATTCGAAAAGTAAGGACGCATCAAGTCTGAACGATCAGCGGTCTGGCCCTCCCGGAGGAGCGTTGTGAATGCGTGGAGGTCGCCAATGAAAGCATCGATTTCCCTGGTCTCGTGGTCGAGGTAGTCGGCCACCCGAGTCATTTCAGTTTCGGTATGGAGCGGTATTGGTGTCGCGGCCAGTTTTTCTGCCGTTAGGTGGCGAATGGTCGCCTGGTTTGTAACGGAGTGAAAATACCCGCTGTCCAGGTGCATCTCGATGGCGTACTTTATATACCGCCCATCAGCATCAATACGGGGACGGACTCTATTGATAGAGTTCTGAAAGTGAACTCCTGGCATGTCCTGTCGAATGTGGACACTTCGCCCGATTGAACCACCCTCTACTACGAGCACGTCATTTTCTAAAATCGACAGATGGGTCATCTCCGACGGTGAAAAAGGCATTTCGGAAACCCTAAATAGAGACAGTCCATGCTCGGCGATATTCGATGCTTTAAGGTACGGTCGCATCTCCTGGCCAGCAGGGGCATCGCCGCTCTGCAACATCTTTCCCAGAGTTACGTTAGCCAGATATTTCAGTGGCACGTTTTTCACCGCTTCACCTCTTCCAGGCGCGCGCGGATGCGGCCCAGGACCTCGTCCAGGTCGCGGTCGATCTCCTCCAGCGGGCGGGGCGGGACGTACTCGTAGAAGTGGCGGGTGAAGGGGATCTCCGCGCCCTCCTTGGTCTTGGACTCGTCGATCCACGCGTCGGGCACAAAGGGCTTGACCTCGCGGTCCAGGTACTCGTGAATGTCCTCGTCCCAGGGCACGTTCTCGGTGTCCCGCAACGTGGAGTCCGCCTCGGGCTGGTTGAGGCGGCCGGTCTGCAGCTCGCCCTCCTCGTCCCGCTCGCTCAGCTCGTTCACGATCACCTTCACCAGAGCCGGTTTCAATCGCAGACCCGCTTCGGTGGCGGCTGCCATGAACTCATTGGTGAACCGCGCGCGGTTGGTGCTGACCGTGCCGTCTCCACGCTGGGACAGGCCGGTGAGTGCGGAACGGAGCGCAGCGGCGTCGTCGTCAGGGAGCCTGGAGACCTGCTTGGCGGCCATGACGCGCTCGATGCGCTCGGGTGTGCACGCGAAGTTGAGTTTGAGCGGGCGCTCCACCGTGATGGTGCGGTAGAAGAAGTCCTCGGTGCGGAAGATCTTGGAGTGTTTGGTCTCCGCGAAGTCCCGGTACAGCCGGGCGATCTCCGCGATGTTATCCGCGGAGAGCTGCTTGCGCTTGGAGCCCACCGATTTGCGCATCTTGACGAACATGTCCGTGGCGTCGATCAGCTGGACCTTGCCGCGGCGTTCCTCGGGCTTGTCCTTGGACAGCAGCCACACGTAGGTGGAGATGCCCGTGTTGTAGAACATGTCCGTGGGCAGGCCGATGATGGCCTCCAGGTAGTCGTTCTCCAGGACCCACTTGCGGATGTTCGACTCGCCGGAGCCCGCGCCGCCCGTGAACAGCGGGGAACCGTTGAGCACGATGGCCGCGCGGCCGGCTGCCTGGTTCTCGTCCGCGGAGCCCGGCTCGCGCATCTTGGAGATCATGTGCATGAGGAACAGCAGCGAGCCGTCCGAGACGCGGGGCAGGCCCGGGCCGAAACGGCCGCCGAAGCCCGCGACCGTGTGCTCGCGCTCCACCTCCTTGCGGTTCTGCTTCCAGTCCACCCCGAACGGCGGGTTGGAGAGGCAGTAGTGGAAGGTGCGGCCCCGGAACGCGGGCTCGGTGAGGGTGTTGCCCAGCACGATGTTGTCGATCGGCTGGCCCTTGACCACCATGTCCGCCTTGCAGATGGCGTAGGACGCGGGGTTGATCTCCTGGCCCAGCAGGTTCACCCGGGCGGATGGGTTCAGGGCGGTGATCTTGTCGTCCGCCACGGAGAGCATGCCTCCGGTGCCGGCCGTGGGGTCGTACACCTCGCGGATCAGGCCGGGGACGGTGAGGTCCGCATCGTCCGTGAGCAGCAGGGTGACCATTAGGTCGATGACCTCGCGCGGGGTGAAGTGCTCACCCGCGGTCTCGTTGGAGGACTCCGCGAACTTGCGGATCAGCTCCTCGAAGATGTGGCCCATCTGGTCGTTGCTGACGGCGTCCGGGTGGAGGTTGGCCTTGGAGAAGTGCTGGAGGATCTGCAGCAGGAGGTCGTGGTTGGCGAGGTCCACGATGGTGTCCTCGAAGCGGTACTTCTGGAAGATCTCCCGCACGTTCGGGGAGAACGCGTTGACGTAGTCCCGGAGGTTCTCCTCCAGGTTGTCCGGATCGCCCTGGAGAGTTTTCAGGTCATGGCGTGAGCGATTGAAGAACGTGTACGGGTGACCGGCACGATTCCGGAGCATTCCGAGCGACGGCTCCCCCCCCCCGAGGTCATGGCCGATCGCTTCGAGCACAGCGTCCTTGGTGGGGGCCAGCACAGCGTCCAGGCGGAAGAGAACCGTGAACGGCAGGATCACATCCCCGTACTCGTGCTGCTTGTAGGTACCGCGGAGGATGTCCGCGGCACCCCAGATGAAGGATGCGTGGTTGAACACTCGTGGGGCCTTACGTGGTGATCGGGAGGGCACTGCCGAGTGTAGGGCGCGGGGGTGCCGCGGACATCCTCCGCGGTACCTACAAG
>NZ_JASDCY010000062.1:0-16491 GCF_030407675.1 Kocuria sp. APC 4018
ACCTTCAACTCATCTGACAACACGATCCCCGCAACTCCCTGAAATTCAGGGTGTTGCGGGGATCGCTAGAACCCACCCCGTGCAGGAGGGGCGCCGTCGTTTTCCGTCTTCCCCTGGGCCAGCAGCCCCGGCACCGGTATGATGGAGCACAATCAAGGGAGTATCCCTCACCTCCGTGAACGTCAATACGTCGAGCGCCGCCGCTGGGCCGGGCACGGACCACGTTCTTGCAGACCCCAGGGTCTTCAGAGCGTGGGGGAGAGACTTGTGCGGTTCACGACACCCACAAGGAGTTCCTCTCGTGGAGATCACCACTGCGCAATGGGTCATCACCATTGCATTCATCCTGGGCCTGCTGGCCTACGACTTCATCTTCCACGTGCGCAAGGCGCACGAGCCCACCATCAAGGAAGCGGCCGTCTGGTCCGCCGTGTACGTGGGCATCGCCCTGCTGTTCGGCCTCGTGATCCTGTGGCTGGACGGCCCCACCATGATGGCCGAGTACTACGGGGGCTACGTCACGGAGAAGGCGCTGTCCGTGGACAACCTCTTCGTGTTCCTGATCATCATGGGCTCGTTCGCGGTGCCCCGGGCGGACCAGCAGAAAGTGCTGCTGTTCGGCATCATCTTCGCGCTCGTGGCCCGCACCGTGTTCATCTTCGCGGGCGCCGCGGCCATCAATGCGTTCTCATGGGTGTTCTACATCTTCGGCTTCATCCTGGTCTTCACCGCGGGCAACCTCATCAAGGGGGAGATGTCGGAGAACGCCTCCAACGAGGCGGACAACATCGTGGTACGACTGGCGCGGAAGATGTTCCACACCACGGACTACTACGACGGCGACAAGCTCTTCACCGTGCACAACGGCAAGCGCGCCCTGACCCCCATGCTCCTGGTCATGGTGGCGATCGGCGGGACGGACATCCTCTTCGCCCTGGACTCGATCCCCGCGATCTTCGGGCTCACGCAGGAGCCGTACATCGTGTTCACGGCAACCGCGTTCTCCCTCATGGGTCTGCGCCAGCTGTACTTCCTGATCGACGGTCTGCTGGACCGCCTGATCTACCTGTCGTGGGGCCTGTCGATCATCCTCGCGTTCATCGGCGTGAAGCTCATCCTGCACGCGCTGCACGAGAACACGCTGCCGTTCATCAACAACGGTGAGCACGTGGCCGTGGTGGAGATCGGCATCGGCCTGTCCCTCGCCGTGATCATCACGGTCCTCGTGGTCACCGTGCTCGTGTCGCTCTACAGCCCCAAGGGTCGCGCGCTGCGCACCATCCAGAAGACCCAGGACCTCACGGAGCAGTACCTGGCCCTTCCGGCGGACGCCCCCGCGGAGCAGCGCAACCGGATCGACGCCGAGCTCGCCGAGCTGCAGGCCCACTTCCCCAAGATGTCCGAGAAGCACAAGAACGAGCTCATCGAGCACCGGGCCCGGTTCCGCACCATGCTCGAGACCGCCCGCGGCCAGCACCGGGAGTTCGCGGAGACCGGGGCGGTGCAGACGCCTTCCCCGGACTTCACTCCGGACGGCGAGCGGCGGGACCGGGGCCACGAGGCATCACCTGCTGATCGCGGGCACGGGGCCGGTTCCTCATCCGCCTAGTTCGTGGGGTCCGGCCCGAGCCGCCGGACCCGACGCCGCACGGAGACCTGACCGGGCCCGTTCCCTACCCGGGGAACGGGCCCGGCGGCGTGGTGCACCAGAGGGCGGCACCGGCGAACAGCGCGGCCCACAGGAGCGACACGAGCGTGCCGATGATGAACTGCTCCCGCTGCTGCGCGTTGGTGAACTCGCCGTAGCGGGCGAGGCCCTTCACGGCCACGACCACCCCGATGCCCGCGACCATCCCGGTGAGCAGCGAGACGATGGCGGCGGCGCGCTCCAGCGCACCGATCACGAGGCCACCGCGCAGGGGCGGATCCACGGGTTCCGCGGCGGCCTCGGAATCCGCCCAGGGACTCTCGGAGGGCTGGGCTCGCACGGCGGAGAGGTCCGCGAAGCGGAAGACGGCGCGGACCACGGGATCCCCGGACAGGGTCCCCGCCACGAGCAGGGCGGGGAAGGCCCAGGCACTCGGCACGGTTCCGGCCGCGAGCGTCCACGCGGCGGTGACGAGCACCAGTGCGAGGGGCAGCACCACGGTGGTGAGCGGGCGGATGTGGGTCATGGGCGCGTGCCTCCCCGGGCGGACGGTGCGTTGGTGCCCTCTTCGGGGGCGTCCTGTCGCGCGGACCGCCCGTGCCCGCCGGAGGCGGCGGTGGCACGCGGGGTGGCGGTCCGGGTGGGGGAGCGTCGGAGCGGTGCCGCGGTGCCGTCCGCGAGTTCCAGCACGGCGGTGAGGGCTTCACGGGCCGCGTGCTCCTGGTGCCACAGGGCGGCGTCCAGGCGCCGGGACACGGAGGACTGCGTGATGCCCAGGTGCTCGGCCATCTGCTGCTGGGTCATCCCGGTCTCGGCCAGGGCCACGGCCGCGGCACCGGAGTCCGTGCGGCGCTCACGCACGGCACACAGCAGACCCAGCAGGGCGCCCGCGCGTTCGGCCCACTCGCCGCCGCGCACGGCGGGGCCACCGGCGTCCTTCGCAGCCTGGACCGCCTCGCGGGCCGCCACGAAGGCCGCCCCGGTGTTCTCCCGCGCCGCGTCGGCGAGCGGACGGTCCACTTCTCCGACGCCGAGTCCCACGTGCCACGAGCCGTCGTCGGCAAGGGTGACGGCAGCCTGCAGGGCGGCCGCGGCGTCGTCGTAGAGGGCCTGGAGCTCGTCCCCGGCGGTGATGTCCCACGCCACCAGCGGGCGGGGCAGGTCCCGGCGGCACGCGTCGAGGTGCTCACGCATGTCTAGCCGCTCGGCGTCCGCGCGGGAGTCGCGACGGTCCACGGTCAGTGCAAACACGAGCCGCTCCTCCCGATCATGCGGTCCCACATGCATAGTAGGCGATGATGCATCTCTGCTTGCATAGTGGGGGCGTCAGCGGCCCGTGTCCGTCACCGGACCCACGTTGTCCACGAGCACGGCGGGGAAGCCGTCCTCGTCGGAGGCGGTCAGGTCGATGCGCGCGTTGATGCCCCAGTCGTGGTGGCCGTCGGGGTCGTCGAAGACCTGCACCACGGTCCAGAAGCCCGGCAGACCCTCGGGGTGCTCGGTGATGCGGATCAGGGAGGGGCCGCGGGACTGGGCGTCGGTGTAGATGTCCTCGTACTCGTCGAAGTACGCGTCCATGGCGTCCGCCCAGCGGTCGCGGTCCCAGCCGGACTTCTCGTCCAGGGCACCCAGCACCTTGTCCTTCTCCTGCGCGAAGAGCTCCACGCGCTGGAAGAGCGCGTTACGCACCATCACGCGGAACGCCCGCGGGTTGGAGGTGACCCCCTCGGGCTGCTCCGCGACGAGCTCCTCCAGGGAGTCGGCGCTCGTGCCGGACGGGGACTCCTCGCCGGAGGCCAGCTTCTCCCACTCGTCCAGCAGGGAGTTGTCGGTCTGGCGGATGCTCTCGCCGAGCCACTCCACGAGGTCCGTGAGGGTCTCGGTGGTGGCGTCCACGGGCACCGTCTGGCGCAGGGCCTTGTAGGCGTCCGAGAGGTAGCGCAGCAGGATGCCCTCGGAGCGCGCCAGCCCGTAGTACTGCACGTAGTCCCCGAAGGTCATGGCGCGCTCGTACATGTCCCGCACGATCGACTTGGGGGACAGCTCGAACTGGGACACCCACGGGGCGGAACCCCGGTAGGTCTCGAAGGCCTGGTCCAGCAGCTCCTTCAGCGGCTGCGGGTAGGTGATCTCGTCCAGTTCGCGCATGCGCTCCATGTACTCGAGACCCTCGGCCTTCATGGTGGCCAGCGCCTCGCCCTTGACCTTCTTCTCCTGCATGTTCAGCACCTGGCGGGGCTTCTCCAGGGTGGCCTCGATGACCGAGACCACGTCCAGCGCGTAGGTCTCGGACTCGGGGTCCAGCAGGCCCAGGGCCGCGAGTGCAAAGGGGGAGAGGGGCTGGTTGAGCGCGAAGTTCTCCTGCAGCTCCACGGTGAGGCGGTAGCGGCGCCCGGTCTCGTCCGGTTCGGGCAGGCGTACGACCACCCCGGCGCGCAGCAGCTCCTTGAGGATGGACAGGGAGTGGCGCAGCAGGGCGCGCTGCCGGGCGCGGGGCTCGTCCACCGAGGTGAGAAGCCGGTAGCCCGCGGCGATGTTGTCCCCGGGGCGCTGCAGCATGTTGAGCACCATGGAGTGCGTGATGGCGAAGGACGAGCTCAGCTGCTCGGGGGTGGCCTCCACGAGGTGGTCGAAGGTCTTGCGGCTCCACGACACGAAGCCCTCGGGCGCCTTCTTCTTGGGCACTTGGCGCAGCTTCTTCTGGTCGTCGCCGTGCTTGGCACGCGCCTTGGCCATGGCGCGTTCGTTCTCGATCACGTGCTCGGGGGCCTGGACCACCACGGTCCCGGCGGTGTCGTAGCCGGCCCGTCCGGCGCGGCCGGCGATCTGGTGGAACTCGCGCGCGCTGAGCCGGCGGGTGCGGCGGCCGTCGTACTTGGACAGCGCGGTGATCAGCACCGTGCGGATGGGCACATTGATGCCCACGCCCAGGGTGTCCGTGCCGCAGATGACCTTGAGCAACCCGGTCTGGGCCAGCTGCTCCACGAGCCTGCGGTACTTGGGCAGCATGCCGGCGTGGTGCACGCCGATCCCATGGCGCACGAGCCGGTTGAGGGTCTTGCCGAATCCCGCCGAGAACCGGAAGTCCTGGATCAGCTCCGCGACCCGTTGCTTCTCCTCCTTGCTGAGGACGTCCACGGACATGAGGCTCTGCGCCTGCTCTGCGGCCGCCAGCTGGGAGAAGTGCACCACGTACACGGGAGCCTGGTGTGTGGTGAGCAGCTCCTCCAGCTCCTCGTGGATGGGCCGTTCGGAGTAGTAGAAGTGCAGGGGGATGGGCCGCTCCCCGGAGGAGACCAGGGACGCGGCCCGACCCGTGGTCTCGGTGAGCCGATGCTCGATGCGGGTGACGTCCCCCAGGGTGGCGCTCATGAGGAGGAACTGTGCCTGCGGCAGCTCGATGAGCGGCGCCTGCCACGCCCAGCCGCGCTGGGGGTCGGAGTAGAAGTGGAACTCGTCCATGACCACCAGGCCGAGGTCCGCGTCCGGGCCTTCACGCAGCGCCACGTTCGCGAGGATCTCCGCGGTGCAGCACACGATGGGCGCGTCCGCGTTCACGGCGGAGTCCCCGGTGACCATGCCCACGTTCTCCGCCCCGAAGATCTCGCAGAGGTCGAAGAACTTCTCGGACACGAGCGCCTTGATGGGGGCGGTGTAGTAGGAGCGCTGCCCCCGGGCAAGCCCAGCGAAGTGCGCGGCCACGGCCACGGTGGACTTCCCGGAGCCGGTGGGCGTTGCGAGGATCACGTTGGACCCGTTGGCCACCTCCAGCACGGCCTCGTCCTGCGCGGGGTACAGCTCCATGTCCCGGGAGGCGATCCAGCCGAGGAACCCCTCGTAGATCTCGTCCTCGCTCAGCGGGTTGGACGCGAAGTCGCCGCGCAGGTACTGCTGACCGGGGACGGAGAGGTCTGGGGCCAGGGAGTCGAGGAGTTTCATCCCCGCCAGCCTATCCGCCGCCGGGGACACCCACACGGGACGCGTCAGTCCACGACGACGCCGCGCGCGGCCTTCGCGTCCGCGCGGCGGCACAGCAGCGCGAACACGGCCCCGGAAAGGTTGTGCCAGACCGAGAACACCGCACCGGGCAGAGCGGCGAGCGGGGACATGTACTGGGCGGCCAGCCCGGCGGCGAGCCCCGAGTTCTGCATGCCCACCTCGATCGCGGTGGTGCGTCGGACGGCCGCGGGCTGTCCGGTCAGACGCCCCACGAGCCAGCCGAGGGCCATGCCCAGCGCGTTGTGCACCGCCACGGCCACCAGGACGAACAGTCCCGCCTGCAGAATCTTCTCCGCAGACCCGGAGACCACGATGGCCACGATCACCGAGATCGCGAGCACCGAGAGCCACGGCAGCACGGGCAGCAGCCGGGTGATCACCCGGGGCAGCAGGAGACGCACCACTAGGCCGGCGAGCACGGGCAGCAGCACCACCACGGCGATGGAGCGGGCCATGGCGGCCCCGTTCAGCGGCATGTACGCGCCGGCGAGCCACAGTGTCAGCAGGGGAGTGAGCAGGGGCGCCAGCAGGGTGGAGATCGACGTCATGGTCACGGACACCGCCACGTCCCCGCGGGCCAGGTAGGACACCACGTTCGAGGCGGTGCCCCCGGGCGCGCATCCCACCAGGATGACCCCGGCCGCGATCTCGGGCGGCAGCTGCAGGGCCCACGTGACGAGCACGGCGATCCCGGGCATGAGCACGTACTGCGCCAGGACCCCCAGCACGACCGGCACCGGCCGCCTGGCCACCAGCGCGAAGTCCGCGGGGCGCAGGGTGAGTCCCATCCCGAACATCACGAGTCCGAGCAGGGGGTTGGTCCAGCTCGCGGCCTGGTGCACGGTCGGTGCGAACAGGTACCCCGCGAGTCCGCCCGCGAGCACGAGCAGGGGGAACACGAGGACCGCCACGTAGGCGGCGCGGTCCGCGGAGGACTGCGCGGCGGCGTCGTGCCCGGTGGCATCCGCGGGCGAGGCGGGTGAGCTCACCAGCCGCGCTCTTCCCACTCCCGCAGGTGCGGCCGCTCGGCGCCCAGGGTGGTGGGCTCGCCGTGGCCCGGGTGGATCACGGTGTCGTCGTCGAACCGGTCGAAGATGCGCTCGGTGACGTCCCGGAAGAGCTGACGGAAGTCCTCGGGGGAGTTCGTCTTCCCCAGCCCGCCGGGGAACAGGGAGTCCCCGGTGAAGATGTGGGCGGGGCCCTCGGGATCCCGGTAGACCAGGGCGATCGAGCCGGGGGTGTGCCCGCGCAGCTCGAGAACCTCCAGCTCGATGCCGTCCAGCTCGGCAGTGTCACCGTTCTCGAAGGTGAGGTCCATGGGCACGGCGATGTCGGCCTCGTCCGCGGCGCCGCACGCGGTCATGGCCTCGGCGTGGGTGGCCACGGCCTCCAGCGCGCGCACGTGGTCCCAGTGCGAGTGCGTGGTGACGATCAGCTGCAGGTTGCCCCAGTCCGAGCAGTCCCCGGAGCCGGCGGCGACCATGCCCGCGATCGCACGGGCGTCGTCGGCGGCGTCGATGAGCACCTGGGTGCCCTCGGACTTGGAGGTGAGCAGGTAGACGTTGTTGTCCATCTCGCTCACCGAGATGCGGCGGATGGTGATCCGGGCGAGTTCGGTGACCTCGGTCTGCGTGGCGATCATGCCCACGAGTGTAGGCGCCGGGAGCGGTGTGGGCGAATACCACGGGGGCCTGGGAGGCCGCCCGGGGGAGACGGGGAACGCGGTGGACAGCATGCGGCGGAATATATATAGTTGAGTGAAGCAAATAATTGACGGGGAGTGGTGCGCCCACCGGCTAACTCCCGGAGGGGACAGGCATGGGCGTCTCGCACAAAACCGCCGAGGACCTGGTCCGCGACCTGCTGGAGCTGCAGCGGGCCACCCGAAGGGTGGTCAAGGCCACCGAGGCCCACCGGGGGCTGAGCGTGGTGCAGACCAACATCCTCACGCTGCTCAGCTGCGTGCCCGGACGGCGCGCCAAGGACATCGTGGCGGAGTCAACGCTCGGCGCCTCGGGGCTGAGCCGACACCTCGCCACCCTCGAGCAGCTCGGCCTCGTGACCCGCGCTCCGGACCCCGAGGACGGACGCGCGCAGATCGTGTCCATCACGGAGGCGGGCCGGCACGCGCTGGACACCAACCTGCGGGCGGACGCGGAGAACCTCGTGTCGCGCCTCGGGGACCTCAGCGAGCAGGAGGCGGCGCGCGCGAGCGCGTCCCTGAACCGGATCACCGAGCTGTTCCTCGACTCGCTCGGGATGTCCCGGATGACCTCGCCGCCGTGGTCCGACCGCCCCCGAACCCCACAGACCAGCGCGCCCCGCGGCACCGGGCGCGGAGAGGAGCCCACCCCGTGACGCCACCCCACGACACCGCGCGCAGCACGCGCCCGGCACGCACGAGCCAGCAGGAGCACCGAGACGTCCTGCGGGCGCTGACCGGCATCCTGTCCGCCTTCTTCATGGCCATGGTCACACTGACGATCATCGGCACCGCCCTGCCCGTGATCATGGCGGACCTGGGCGGGGACCAGACGGCGCTGTCCTGGACGGTGACCGGAACCCTGCTGGCCAACGCGGTCACCACACCCATGTGGGGCAAGCTCGCGGATCTCTTCGACAAGAAGAAGCTCCTGCTGATGGCCATCGTGATCTTCGTGATCGGCTCCGGCGCGGCGGGTCTGGCACCGAGCATCGGCATGCTCGTGGTGGCCCGCGTGATCCAGGGTGTGGGGATGGGTGGGCTGATGGCTCTGGCCCAGACCATCCTGGGCACCATCATCCCGCCCCGTGAGCGCGGTCGCTACGCCGGGTACATGGGCGCCGTCATGGCCGTGGCCACGTCCGTGGGTCCGCTGCTGGGCGGGCTCATCGTGGACGCCTTCGGGTGGCGGTGGTGCTTCCTCATCCCGGTTCCCCTCTCCATCCTCGCGGCCATCCTGATTGTGAAGACCCTGCACCTGCCCGAGGTCACCCGGGACCGCACGCCCCAGGTGGACTTCCTGGGCATGGGGCTGCTCGCCGTGGCCACGTCCGCGCTGCTGCTGTGGGTCTCGTTCGCCGGGAAGCTCTTCGACTGGGGCTCGTGGGAGTCCATCCTCCTGGCTGTCGTGGCGGTGCTGGGCGCTGTCGCTTTCGTGGCGGTCGAGCGCCGCGCGAGCGAACCCACCATGCCGCTGCACGTGGTCACGGAGCGCACCACGGTGCTCGCGATCATCGCGGCGATCGCCACGGGTGCCGCGATGTTCGCCTCCACCACGTACCTGGGCCAGTACTTCCAGCTCGGCCAGGGGTACAGCCCCACCGAGTCGGGTCTGCTCATGCTCCCGCAGGTCGTGGGGTCCTTCCTGGGCTCGATGGTCGCCGGGCAGCTGATCTCCCGCTTCGGACGGTGGAAGCGGATCCTGGTGATCGGCGCCGTGGTCCTGGCCGTGGGTCTGTTCCTCGGCTCGCAGCTGACCCACACCACCCCCGCGTGGCTCGTGGGCGTCTACATCTGCCTGGTGGGCCTGGGTGTGGGCACGCTCAACCAGAACCTCGTGCTCGCCGTGCAGAACACCGTGGGTCTCAAGGACATGGGCTCCGCATCCTCCGCGGTGGCGTTCTTCCGCACCGTGGGCGGTGCCGTGGCCGTCTCGCTGTTCGGTGCGCTGCTCACGCGCCACCTCACCACGGAGATGGCCAGCTTCGCCGCCGAGCACGGCATGGACGCCTCGGCCGCGCCCGACGCCGCGTCGATCGACTTCGCGGGTCTGCCCCCGGCCGCCCTCGAGGCCGTGCGCGAGGCGTACGGCACAGGCACCGGGCTGCTGTTCCTGGTGGCGGGCGTCGCCTCGCTCGTGACCCTGCTGTGCGTGCTCCTCATGAAGGAGGTTCCGCTGCGCACCACCGTGGACGTGGCCGAGGTGGACCCGGACACGGGCGAGATCACCGTGGTGACCCGGCAGGTGGACCCGGTGGAGGCCGCCGGGCTGCGCATGCAGCGTGCGGAGACGGGGCAGATCCCCGTGATCGACCCGGACGCCACGGGTCTGCGCCGCGGCCGCGGCGAGCAGGGCACGGACCCCGCGCAGGCGGCCCGGGCGGCGTCGACCGCGGAGGCCGCGGCCGTGGAGAACTCGGCGCCGGAGCGCTCGGGCCCCGGGCGTCACGCGCAGGGCGGGGTGGCCGACGACGCCGCCGGCCGGCCTTCGGGCCGAGCTCGCCACCGCGCGTGAACCCGCACCCGGGGCCGGGCGGCTGCTGCCGTGTCGGGGCCGGGTACTAGAGTTGCAGCCGTGTCAGAGCGAACCCACGAAACGTCCAGCGAACGCCCCTCCACGTCCGTTCTCGCGGAACGGACCGCGCACGAGCACGCCCCCGCCACCCGCGCCTCAGGGGTCTCCGACCTCACGGAGATCGTGGTCCAGGGTGCCCGCGAGCACAACCTCAAGAACGTGGACCTCACCATTCCGCGTGACTCCATGGTGGTGTTCACGGGTCTGTCCGGATCCGGGAAGTCCTCCCTCGCGTTCGACACCATCTTCGCGGAGGGTCAGCGGCGCTACGTGGAGTCCCTGTCCTCCTACGCCCGCATGTTCCTGGGCCGGGTGGACAAGCCGGACGTCGACTTCATCGAGGGGCTGTCCCCGGCGGTGTCGATCGACCAGAAGTCCACGTCCCGCAACCCGCGCTCCACGGTGGGCACCATCACCGAGATCTACGACTACATGCGCCTGCTCTGGGCCCGCATCGGCCGGGCCCACTGCCCGGTGTGCGGCGAGCCCATCACCCGGCAGACCCCCCAGCAGATCGTGGACCAGCTGCTTGAGCTGCCGGAGCGCACCCGCTTCATGGTGCTGGCGCCCGTGGTCAAGGGCCGCAAGGGCGAGTTCCAGGACCTCTTCCAGCAGCTGAGCCAGCAGGGCTACGCGCGCGCCGTCGTGGACGGCGAGACCGTGCAGCTCGAGGACGCCCCCAAGCTCAAGAAGCAGTACAAGCACACCATCGACGTGGTGGTGGACCGCCTCACCGCCAAGCCGGATGTCCGCCAGCGGCTCACGGACTCCGTGGAGACCGCGCTCAACCTCGCGGACGGCCGCGTGGTCGTGGAGCTCGTGACCCGCGAGGGGGAGGAGTCCCCGTGGCAGGACGTGCGGCGCACGTTTTCCGAGAACCTCGCGTGCCCCAACGAGCACGAGCTGCAGACGGACGAGATCGAGCCCCGCTCGTTCTCCTTCAACGCGCCCTTCGGTGCGTGCCCCGAGTGTGACGGCATCGGCTCGCGGCTCGAGGTGGACGAGGACCTCGTGGTGCCCAACCCGGATCTCTCCCTCGTGGAGGGCGCCATTGCCCCGTGGTCCCTCGGCAAGGCCACGAGCGAGTACTGGAACCGGCTGCTCGCCGGCCTCGGCAAGGAGGTGGGCTTCGACATGGTCACACCGTGGAAGGACCTCCCCGCCAAGGCCCGCAAGGCCGTGCTCGAGGGCAAGGACCACAAGGTCACCGTGGCCTACCGCAACCGGTGGGGCCGCGAGCGCAAGTACTCGCAGGGCTTCGAGGGCGTGTACGGCTACATCAAGCGCAAGCACGAGGAGACCGAGTCCGACCACGCCAAGGACCGCTACGAGCAGTACATGCGCCAGGTGGCGTGCCCGGCGTGCGGCGGTGCCCGGCTGAATCCCACCATTCTGGGCGTGACCGTGGGCGGGAAGAACATCGCGGAGGCCACCCGGCTGCCCATGCGGGAGTCGCTCACGTTCTTCGAGGAGCTCGAGCTCAGCGACCGTGACGCGCAGATCGGCGACCAGGTGCTCAAGGAGATCGTCGCGCGCCTCACGTTCCTGATCGACGTGGGGCTCGACTACCTCAACCTCGAGCGCGCGGCGGCCACGCTGTCCGGCGGCGAGGCGCAGCGCATCCGCCTGGCCACGCAGATCGGTGCGGGACTCGTGGGCGTGCTCTACGTCCTGGACGAGCCCTCGATCGGTCTGCACCAGCGTGACAACCGCCGCCTCATCGACACCCTGCTGCGGCTGCGGGACATGGGGAACACGCTCATCGTGGTCGAGCACGACGAGGACACCATGCGCGAGGCCGACTGGATCGTGGACGTGGGCCCGGGTGCGGGCATCCACGGCGGTGACGTGGTGCACTCCGGGACCTACGAGCAGCTGCTCGAGAACCGGAAGTCGATCACTGCGGACTACCTCACCGGCCGGTCGCTGATCGAGGTGCCCGCACGGCGTCGTCCGGTGGACCGCAAGCGGCAGCTCACCGTGGTGGGGGCCAGGGAGAACAACCTCCAGAACCTCACGGTGGACTTCCCCCTGGGCGTCTTCGTGGCGGTCACCGGAGTCTCGGGGTCCGGCAAGTCCACGCTGGTCAACGACATCCTCTACACCAGCCTGGCCAACCAGCTCAACGGCGCCAAGCAGGTGCCCGGGCGGCACCGGCGCATCGACGGCCTGGAGCACCTGGACAAGGTGGTGCACGTGGACCAGAGCCCGATCGGACGCACCCCGCGTTCCAACCCCGCCACCTACACCGGGGTGTTCGACCGGATCCGCAAGCTGTTCGCGGAGACCCAGGAGGCCAAGGTGCGCGGCTACCAGCAGGGCCGCTTCTCCTTCAACGTCAAGGGCGGGCGCTGCGAGGCGTGCTCCGGGGACGGCACACTGAAGATCGAGATGAACTTCCTCCCGGACGTCTACGTGCCCTGCGAGGTGTGCAAGGGCGCGCGGTACAACCGGGAGACCCTGGAGGTGCACTACAAGGGCAAGAACATCGCCGAGGTGCTCGACATGCCCATCGAGGAGGCCGCGGAGTTCTTCGCGCCCTTCACCGCCATCGCGCGCTACCTCAACACCCTCGTGGAGGTAGGTCTGGGCTACGTGCGCCTCGGCCAGCCCGCCACCACGCTCTCCGGCGGTGAGGCGCAGCGCGTGAAGCTCGCCGCCGAGCTGCAGAAGCGCTCCAACGGCCGCACCATCTACGTGCTGGACGAGCCCACCACGGGGCTGCACTTCGAGGACATCCGCAAGCTGCTGAAGGTGCTGCAGAGTCTCGTGGACAAGGGCAACAGCGTGATGACCATCGAGCACAACCTGGACGTGGTGAAGTCTGCGGACTGGATCGTGGACCTCGGACCGAACGGCGGTTCCGGGGGCGGCACCGTGGTGGCGCAGGGCACCCCGGAGGAGGTGGCCGAGAACGAGGACAGCTTCACCGGGCAGTTCCTGCGCGAGGTGCTGGAGAACTCGGCGGCCCGCGAGAGCGCCCACCGGGCCGGCTCCCCGGAACCCGCGGCGGCCGCCACGGGGCAGGGCGGGGCCCACGGGGCGTCGTCGTGAGCGGTCAGCGTCCCGTGGTGCTGTGGGACCTGGACGGAACGGTCCTGGACCCGGCCGGCGCCATCACGGAGGGCATCGCCGAGGCGCTGTGGGCGTGCGGCTTCGAGGCGCCCGAGAACCTGGAGCGGTTCGTGGGCCCGCCCATCGGAGAGTCGCTGCGGCGCTTCACGGACGTCCCCGAGGAGCAGATCCCCCAGGTGGTCTCCGTCTACCGTTCCGGCTACCTCACGGAGGGGCTCGAACGGACACGCATCTATCCGGGGATCGGGGAGATCCTGGAGTCGCTGCACGCGAGCGGGGTGCGCCAGGCCGTGGCGACCCAGAAGCCGGAGCACATCGCGGCGGAGGCCGTGTCCAGGTTCGGGTTGGGGGAGTACTTCGAGACCGTGAGCGGCGCCTCGGACGACCTCGCCCCGCCCACGAGCGGTGCCGGGCAGATGCACGACAAGCCCGCCATCGTGGGTGAGGCCCTGCGCCGGCTGGGTGCCCTGCCGCCGGATCCGGCGCGCACGGTCATGGTCGGCGACCGCAGCTACGACGCCGACGGCGCGCGCAGCCACGGCATCGACTGCCTGGGCGCGGGGTGGGGTTTCGCACAGCCCGGCGAGCTGGACACGGGGTGTGCCGCGCTCGCCCGTGAGCCTGGTGATTTGGCACACTTGCTCAGTCGGTACACGGACCTCTAGGGAGCACGGGCAATGATCACCAAGTACGACCTGACCAAGGCCACGGTGGCGCGGGCCCTGCGTGTCCTGTGCCGCCCCGTGGTCACCGGCCTGGACCGGCTGCCCGAGACCGGCCCCGTGATCATCGCGTCCAACCACCTCACCTTTCTGGACTCGGTCATCATCTCGGCGTTCATGCCGCGGCGCGTGAAGTTCATCGCCAAGGCGGAGTACGTCAACAGCCCCGGGATCAAGGGGAGGCTGATGCGCGAGGCCTTCGAGTTCATCGACATCATCCCCGTGGCCCGCGGCCAGCAGAGCGAGTCCGTGGCGGCCCTGCAGCCCGCCGTGGAGCACCTGCGGGAGGGCAAGGTCTTCGGGATCTACCCCGAGGGCACCCGCTCGCGGGACGGCTACCTGTACCGCGGCCACTCCGGGGTGGCGTACCTGGCCTACCTCACGGGCGCCCCCGTGGTCCCCGTGGGGATGATCGGGACCCAGCGGCTGCAGCCGCCGGGCGCCACGATGATCCGCCCCGCCAAGTTCGAGATGCACGTGGGCGAACCCATCACGGTGGCCCACGCGGGGGAGCAGCAGACGGGCAGGATGCGCAAGGAGCTCGTGGCGCAGGTCATGGACACGATCGCGGAGCTCTCCGGCCAGCCCCGCAAGGACGTGTACAACGTCTCGCCGTCCGCGGGGAGGGATCTGGGGCGTGGCTGACCCGGCCAGCTACCGGCCGGCGCGCCAGGACATCCCCACCAACCCGGGGGTGTACCGCTTCCGCGACGAGCACGGCCGCGTGATCTACGTGGGCAAGGCCAAGAACCTCCGCAACAGGCTGTCCTCGTACTTCGCGCCGCTGCACCAGCTCGCTCCCAAGACCCGTGCCATGGTCACCACGGCCGCCGCGGTGCAGTGGACCGTGGTGGGCTCCGAGTTCGAGTCCCTGCAGCTCGAGTACACGTGGATCAAGGAGTTCGCCCCGCGGTTCAACATCGCCTACCGGGACGACAAGTCCTATCCGTACCTTGCGGTCACCATGTCCGAGGACGTGCCGCGCGCCATGGTGACGCGCGGTGAGAAGAAGCCCGGCAACCGCTACTTCGGCCCGTACTCCCAGGCGTGGGCCATCCGGGACTCCCTCGACGCCCTGCTGCGGGTGTTCCCCGTGCGCACGTGCACCAAGGGCGTGTACCAGCGTGCCGAGCGCAGCGGCCGGCCGTGCTTGCTGGGCTACATCGACAAGTGCTCCGCGCCGTGCGTGGGCGAGATCTCCCAGGAGGACCACCGGGCCCTCGCGGACGACCTCTGCCGCTTCATGGCCGGGCACGCCAAGCCGTACATCCGGGAGCTCACCCGTCAGATGAACGAGGCCGCCGAGGCCATGGACTTCGAGACCGCCGCGGCGCGCCGCGACGACATCGGGGCGCTCGAGCGGGTGTTCGAGCGCAACACGGTGGTGCTGCCCGACTCCACGGACGCGGACTTCTTCGCGATCGCGGAGGACGAGCTGGAGGCCGCCGTGCAGGTGTTCCACGTCCGCGGGGGACGCATCCGGGGCCAGCGCGGCTGGATCACGGAGAAGGTGGAGGACGTCACCACCCCCCAGCTGATGACCCACCTGCTGCGGCAGGTCTACGGCGAGGTGCACTCGGAACTGGCCCCGGCGGCGTCGGGCCGCAGACGGGGCGCGCGGCAGGGCAGCGAGGACGTGGTGGGTCAGCACCGGCGCACCTCGGAGCTCGCGTACCGCCAGGACACCGTCCCGCGCGCTGTCCACGTGAGCGTGGAGCCGGACGAGGCGGACGAGATCGCCGGGTGGCTCAGCGAGCTGCGCGGCTCCCAGGTCACGGTGCAGCGCCCGCAGCGCGGGGACAAGGCGCAGCTGCTCGAGACGGTCGCGGAGAACGCCCGGCAGGCGCTGACCCTGCACAAGTCCCGCCGGGCCGGGGACCTGACCACCCGCTCGGCGTCCCTGCAGCAGCTGCAGGAGGCCCTGGACCTCCCGGACGCCCTCATGCGCATCGAGTGCTACGACATCTCCCACGTGCAGGGCACCAACGTGGTGGCGTCCATGGTGGTGTTCGAGGACGGGCTGCCGCGCAAGTCCGAGTACCGCAAGTTCTCGATCACCGGGGACGCCGCCCGGGACGACACAGCCTCCATGTACGACGTGATCCACCGGCGCTTCTCGCGCCACGTGGAGCAGCAGAAGCGTGCGGCGGAGAAGGGCGTGAGCACGGGGGAGGTGGACGCCCAGGAGGAGGAGCCCACGTCCCGCGCGTTCGCGTACCCGCCCAACCTGGTGGTGGTGGACGGCGGCCCTCCCCAGGTTGCCGCCGCGCAGCGTGCACTGGACGACCTCGGCGTCACGGACGTCCACGTGGTGGGCCTGGCCAAGCGCCTCGAGGAGGTCTGGATCCCGGACGACGAGTTCCCCGTGATCCTGCCCCGCGCCTCCGAGGGCCTGTTCCTCATGCAGCGCATCCGGGACGAGGCCCACCGCTTCGCCATCACCTTCCACCGGCAGAAGCGCTCCAAGGCCATGACCGTCTCCGCGCTGGACGAGATCCCCGGACTGGGCCCCGCCAAGCAGAAGGCGCTGCTCAAGCACTTCGGCTCCGTCAAGAAGCTGCGGGCCGCCGCACCGGAGGACATGCTCGCGGTCAAGGGCGTGGGACCGGCACTGGCCGTCAAGGTGGCGCAGGCCCTGGGAGGGCAGGCGGCGGCGTCGTCCGGGCCCGCGGTCGACACGGAGACGGGCGAACTGCTCGACTGATCTGGTCTACCCTGGAGGGGAACCTTGCAGTCGGCAGATCAGGCGGTCCGTCACCCCATGAGCACC
>NZ_JASDCY010000063.1:0-16429 GCF_030407675.1 Kocuria sp. APC 4018
GGGACCACCAGACAGATCAGCAGCGACCGAACGGCCGCTCTGCCGAAACCGGCGGGGCGGCCGTTCATCGTCTGCACCTGCAGACCCATGATCCAGTGGCCCGGGGAACGCCCGAAGAACCCGACCATCTGCGCGCTCAGCACGAAGAACACCAGCAGGTTCATGAGCCCGGCACCGTTCCACTGCGCGAGGAACAGACCCGCGATGGCCAGCGAGATGAGCCAGTCCAGCACGAGCGCCACCGCCCGGGGCGCAAAGCGTGCGACCGAGGCCGGGCCCTCCGGAGGGCGACCGAGCCGACGGCCCGGATAGGGGCTGCCCGAGCCCGGGGCGCCGTCGAGCCACGAGCCCATGTCCTGGCGAGAAATCATGGTTCCAGCCTATCCGCCGTGCCCGGTGACCCCGTGCAGCCTCGCTAGACTGGGACCCGTACTGACCGGTCGGCCGCCCTCCCGGGGCTGTTACACGCGCGAAACACGCGCGTCACGGGTGGGCAACGCCAGGTTCCTACGCTGGACACCAGAACCGAACGGCCGCGGTCCCCGACAGGGTCCGCCGCGGCGTCGATCGGACGCCCACAGACAAGGAGAACAGGTCCATGTTCCAATCAGCCGAAGAAGTTCTGGCATTCCTCAAGGACGAGGAGGTCGTGTTCGTCGACCTCCGCTTCACGGACATGCCCGGGGTGCAGCAGCACTTCAACCTGCCGGCCAAGGCGGTGGACGAGGATTTCTTCACGGACGGCCAGCTCTTCGACGGGTCCTCGATCCGCGGCTTCCAGGGCATCGCCGAGTCCGACATGCAGCTGATCCCCGACCCCCAGTCGGCCTTCGTGGATCCCTTCCGCGTGGAGAAGACCCTGGTGGTCACGTGCTCGATCGTGAACCCCCGCACCGGTGAGCCCTACCACCGCGACCCCCGCGGGGTGGCCGAGCGTGCCGAGGCCTACCTGGCCTCCACGGGCATCGCGGACACCGCCAACTTCGCGTCCGAGGCCGAGTTCTTCGTGTTCGACGACGCCCGCTTCCAGGTCCGCCCGGAGTCCACGTTCTACAAGCTGGACTCCGAGGAGGCCCCGTGGAACAGCGGCCGGAAGGAGGAGGGCGGCAACCTGGCCAACAAGACCCCGCTCAAGGGTGGCTACTTCCCCGTCTCCCCCGTGGACAAGCAGGCGGACCTGCGTGACGCCATGTGCGTGGCCCTGGACGAGGTGGGTCTCGAGGTCGAGCGCTCCCACCACGAGGTGGGCGCCTCCGGCCAGGCGGAGATCAACTACACATTCTCCACCCTGACGGCCGCGGCCGACGACCTGCTGAAGTTCAAGTACGTCATCAAGAACACCGCGGACGCCTACGGCAAGACGGTCACCTTCATGCCCAAGCCCGTGTACGACGACAACGGCTCCGGAATGCACTGCCACCAGTCCCTGTGGAAGGGCGGCGAGCCGCTGTTCTACGACGAGAAGGGCTATGCCGGTCTCTCGGACGTGGCCCGCTGGTACATCGGCGGTCTGCTGGAGCACTCCTCCGCCGTGCTGGCGTTCACCAACCCCACGGTGAACTCCTACCGCCGTCTGGTGAAGGGCTACGAGGCCCCCGTGAACATGGTCTACTCGCAGGGCAACCGCTCCGCGGGCATCCGCATCCCCATCACGGGCACCAACCCCAAGGCCAAGCGCCTAGAGTTCCGCGCCCCGGACCCCTCCTGCAACCCGTACCTCGCGTTCGCCGCCCAGCTGATGGCGGGCCTGGACGGCATCCGCAACCGGATCGAGCCCGCGGACCCGGTGGACAAGGACCTCTACGAGCTGCCCCCGGAGGAGGCCAAGGACATCAAGAAGGCCCCCACCTCACTCGAGGAGGCGCTGAAGGCCCTGGAGGAGGACCACGAGTTCCTGCTCGCCGGTGACGTGTTCACCGAGGACCTGATCGAGTCCTGGATCGAGTACAAGCGCGAGTTCGAGCTCAAGCCGCTCTCGCTGGTCCCCCACCCCCTGGAGTTCCAGCTCTACTACGGCGTGTGAGCTGCGCCCACTGACAGACCGGCGGCCCCGTTCCCTGTGGAACGGGGCCGCCGGTCCATGCACGGGTTCGCGGCACCGGGTCTGGAGCACCCGGGTCTAGCGCACCCGGGTCTAGAGCACCACGGGCCGCTGCCCCGGTGCCGGCCCGTGGCGGCGGATGCGGCGCGTGGCCGGGTCCAGGGCCCAGAGGTAGATCCCGTACGTCAGCGCGAGCAGCGCGGCGATCACGCGGGCCGCGATGAGGCTGAGGTCCAGGTAGGGGAAGATGTCCAGCTGGTCCGCCACTGCGTAGACCGAGAAGAACCCCGTGACGAAGAACAGCACGTCCGTCTGCCAGTCGGGGCGGATCCCGGTGATGGCGAACAGGGGGATCAGCCACACCACGTACCAGGCCTGGATGATCGGGGCGAGCAGCACGAAGCCCGCCATGGACCACGCGAGCCGGCGCATGATGGTGGCATCGCGCCCCACGAACATCAGCACGATCGCCACGCCCGCGGCGATCACCGTGCCCAGGGTGTGCACGGCCCCCATCCACGCGGAGCCGTCGAGGCCCCACGAGTCCCCCACGAGCTGCGCGAAGAGCCCCAGCAGCCCGAAGGGCGCGTACCAGATGTACACCGTTCCCGGGGTGGACACCGCGGAGACCCACCCGAAGCCGAAGCCGCTGATGAGCCCCATGACGGCCAGCAGCGCCACGGAGTAGGCCAGCGTGAGCGCCCACACCACGAACTTGCGGGTCCAGCCGGCGTTCTTGCCCGCCCACAGCAGGCCCACGAAGGGCAGGAACACCAGGGTGATGGGTTTGATGGCCACCGAGAGGGTCACGAGGGTGGTGCCGATCAGCCCGCCCTTCCAGTTGCGCTGCACGGCGGCCGCGTACGTGCCCAGCAGGGCGAGCGCGAGCATGATGGCGTCGTTGTGCGCGGCGATCACGAAGTTGGTGAGGAACAGCGGATTGGCCACCGAGAGCCACAGCGCGCGTCGGGGGTTGACCCCGTGCAGCCGCGCCAGGCGCGGGATCACCCACATGCACGCGATCACGGAGACCACGCACAGGGCTCGGAACAGCAGCACCGCGACATCGGGGTTGCCCCCCGAGATCGTGACCACCAGCTGCTCGATCCACAGGAAGACGGGCCCGTAGGGCGGCGGGGACTCGGCCCACAGCTGGTCCGCGCCGAGCTGGAAGAAGTTGTCGATGGACGAGACCCCGGACTCGTACGGGTTCAGCCCGTTGGCCATGACCCGCCCCTGCCCGATGTACGAGTACACGTCCCGGCTGAACAGCGGGATGCTCACGAGCATGGGCCCCGCCCACGCGGCGATCGCGATCAGCACCCACCGTGCGCTCTGCGGCCCCCACGGGTGCAGCTTCTGCCCCAGCCGCAGCCACTGCCGCACCAGGAGCATGGCCCCCAGGGCCAGCAGCACCACGGACACGACGACACCCAGGGTCTCGAACCGCATCCACATGACCAGGGGATTGCGCCGGAGCCCGGACACACTGGCCAGCCACCCGACGCCCAGGGAGCCGAGGAACAGCATCACCGAGCCCAGCGTGCCCATGAGCACCGTCCGGCGCAGGGAGGACGACGTCGCCGCGTCCCGTTCCGCTCGCGGCGCACCCGTTCCCGGGGGCCTCGTGGCGTGGCGGTCCGTCGTGGACGTGGGGCGCACGGCGCTCCTCCCGGTCGAGTGCGTGCCGGGCGTGGACGAATGCTCCGGCGGGTGTCTCCTGTGCGGGTGCCCGGTGGAGACGTCGGGGCCGATCCTACCGCGCGGCGTCGGCACCGGGCCCGGGCGGCGTCGTGCTTGACCGGTGGGCGCCGTCGTGGCGGAACCCCGGGGCGGCCTCGCGCCGGGACCCGGGGCGGCATCCGGCCGCGGGCGCGGGAGGGGGCCCGCGGCGCGATAGATTGGACGGCGTGACGACTGGAAACCGGAGAATCGTGTGGATCGACTGCGAGATGACGGGGTTGTCCCTGTCCGATGACGCGTTGATCGAAGTGGCAGCGCTCGTGACCGACGACGAGCTGAACGTGCTCGGCAGCGGCGTGGACGTGGTGATCAAGCCGCCGCAGCAGGCGCTGGAGCAGATGAACGACTTCGTGCGCACCATGCACGAGAAGTCCGGGCTGCTCCCCGAGCTGGAGAAGGGCACGGACATGGCCCAGGCCCAGGCCATGGTGCTGGACTACATCCGCGAGTGGGTTCCCGAGGCGGGCAAGGCCCCCCTGGGCGGCAACTCCGTGGGCACCGACAAGACGTTCCTGAGCCGGGACATGCCGGAGCTCGTGGACCACCTGCACTACCGGATCATCGACGTCTCCACGATCAAGGAGCTGGCCCGCCGCTGGTACCCGCGGGCCTACTTCCAGGCACCGGAGAAGACCGGCAACCACCGCGCGCTGGGAGACATCGAGGACTCGATCGACGAGCTGCGCTACTACCGCCACATCCTGTTCCCCGGGGACCCGGGGCCCACGTCCGACGACGCCCGCAGGGTCGCCGCGCTGATCCAGGCCTCCCCCACCCGTTCGGGCCACTGACCCCGCCCGCGCGGCCGGCGCCCCGATGCGGGAATGCGGCCGAACGTGCGCTATAGTGGTCGTCGTTGCCCGGAGGGACGCACAGCGTTCCGCAACGGGTTTCATGGTGGGCGTAGCTCAGTCGGCAGAGCGCCTGGTTGTGGTCCAGGAGGTCGCGGGTTCAACCCCCGTCGCTCACCCCATCGCTCGAAGAACGCGGCATCCGGTGCGGATGCCGCGTTCTTCGTGTCCGGGCCAGTGCCCCTCGGGACCAGCCCTCCCCCGAGACCGGACTCGCGTGCCGCCACGAACCACCGGCCCGGTGCGCGGGGCCCGGCGGTCGGCACCCCCGCATCCCGGTGCAGCCCCGTGCGACCCGCCTCAGGACAGCACGACGGCGGCCGGCCGCCCCGCGGGGGAAGCGACCGGCCGCCGTTCGAACCAGGCCCTACGGCTTGAGGACCACCTTGAGACAGCCGTCCTTCTTCTCCTGGAACATCTTGTACGCCTCAGGGGCGTCGTCCAGGGACACGTGGTGGGTCGCCAGGGACTCCAGCCCCAGGACGTCCTCCGGGCGGCTGGCGATCTCCAGCAGCTCGTCCGTCCAGTGACGGACGTGGCACTGGCCCATGCGCATGGTGATGCCCTTGTCGAACATCTCCATCATGGGCATGGGGTCGGCCATCCCACCGTAGACACCGGAGAGGGACACCGTGCCCGCGCGGCGCACGCTGTGGATCGCGGTGTGCAGGGCGTCCAGGCGGTCGATCCCCACCGTCTCGATGGTCTTTCGACCCAGGGCCTTGGGCAACCGGGCCGCACCCGCGACGATCTTCTCCGCCACCGGGTTGCCGTGGGCCTCCATGCCCACCGCGTCCAGGACGCCGTCCGGACCGCGCCCGTCGGTCATCTCGCGCAGCGTCTCGGAGACGTCGTCCACCTCGCGCAGGTCCACCGTCTCCACGCCCCAGCTCTTGGCCGTGGCCAGGCGCTCGTCCACGAGGTCCACCGCGATGACGCGCTGCACGCCCTGCAGCTTGGCGGAGCGCACCGCCAGCTGGCCCACGGGGCCGAGGCCCAGCACCGCCAGGGTGTCCTGCTCCCCCACGTTCGCGTACTTCACGCCCTGCCACGCGGTGGGCAGGATGTCGCTGAGGTAGAGGAAGCGCTCGTCGTCGAAGTCCTGGGGGAGCTTCACCGGGCCGAAGTCCGCGTGGGGCACCCGGACCATCTCGGCCTGGCCACCGGGCACGGCACCGTAGAGCGACGAGAACCCGAACAGGGCCGCCCCGGTGCCCATCTCACGCATCTGCGTGGTCTCGCACGCCGCGAAGAGCCCGCGGTCGCACATCCAGCAGTGCCCGCACGCGATCACGAAGGGGACGACCACCCGGTCTCCTGGTTTCAGGGAGGAGACCTCGGAGCCCACTTCCTCCACGATGCCCATGAACTCGTGGCCCAGCACGTCGTTCTTGTGCATGTACGGGCCCAGCACACCGTAGAGGTGCAGGTCCGAGCCGCAGATGGCCGTGGAGGTCACCCGCACGATCGCGTCCGTGGGGTCCTGCAGGACGGGATCGGGAACGTTCTCAACCCGGACGTCGCCGAGTCCTTGCCATGTCAGTGCACGCATGCCCCCAGTAAATCACCGACGAAGCTCCCCGTCACCACCCCTGCGGGGGCCCGTTGACCGGCGAGCCGTGCGGTGCAGCCGCAGCACCCGCCACAGCACTCCCGCACACAGCACCAGCACGCCCGCGAGCACGGAGGTCAACGGCAGGGTGGCCACCAGCAGTACGCACAGGGAAGCCCCCAGCACGGACACGGCCCGCGGATACCGGCGGTGCTCTCCGGTCTGGGTGAACGCGCTGAGGTTCGCCACGAGGTAGTACAGCAGCACGCCGAAGGACGAGAAGCCGATGACCTGGCGGACGTCCCCCGTGAGGACCAGCAGCACGACCACCGCGCCGAGGGCGATCTCCGCCCGGCGCGGCACCCCGTGGTGCACGTCCAGCACGGCGAGGGGCCGGGGCAGGTCCCCCGTGCGCGCCATCGCCAGGGACGTGCGGGCAATGCCCGTGATCCCCGCCAGCAGGGCACCCAGGGTCGCGGCGGCTGCGCCCAGGCGCACCACCGGGGCCGTCCAGTCCCAGCCGCCGACCGCGGCGAGGTCCGCGAGCGGCGTCGTGGAGGCGGCGAGCGCGGCGGGGCCGAGGACCGCGAGCGACAGCATGGCGAGGACGCCGTAGATCACGAGAGCGCCGCTCAGGGCGATGACGATGGCGCGGGGGATCGTGCGGGCGGGATCGCGGACCTCCTCGCCCATGGTGGCGATCCGCGCGTACCCGGCGAACGCGAAGAAGAGCAGCCCCGCGGCCTGCAGCACCCCGTAGGCACCCGCGGGCGGGGCCGAGGAAAAGGGTGCGACTCCCGCGGAGACTCCGGACTGGACCCCGGCCAGCGCCACGAGCGCCAGGACGGCGAGAACCAGAGCCACCAGGATCTTGGTGGCGCGTGCGGTGCGGCTGACCCCCAGGCAGTTGACGGTCACGAGGGCGACCACGGCCGCCGCGGCGACGAGCCGCTCCCACGGACCGGGGGCGGCGTAGGCCGCGAACGTCATGGCCATGGCCGCGCAGCTGGCGGTCTTGCCGGTGACGAAGCACCACCCCGCGAAGAATCCTGGCCAGGGCCCCAGGCGCTCCCGGCCGTAGACGTAGCTCCCGCCCGCCACGGGGTACTGCGCGGCCAGCTGGGCGGAGGACAGCGCGTTGCACAGCGCCACGAGCCCCGCGAGCAGCAGGGCGAGCGGCAACCAGGTGCCGGCCGTCTGGGCTGCGGGCGCGAACACGGCGAAGATGCCGGCGCCGATCATCGACCCGAGGCCGATGGCCACGGCGTCGCCGAGTCCCAGGCGGCGCTGCATGGTGGGCTGAGTGGTCACGGAGTCTCCCTGCGCGTCGGGCTCTGTCTCTGGGTCAACGGAATCCGGACACGGCAGTGGGTGCAGCGACCACGCCGCTGCACCCACTGTGCCACTGCCCTCCGCGGAGGATCAGAAGACCGGCTTGCCGCCGGTCACGCCGATCACCGTGCCGGAGACGTAGGAGGCCTCGGCGGGGCTGGCCAGGAACACGAAGGCGCCCGCCATTTCCGAGGGCTGGCCCGCCCGGCCCAGCGGCGTGTCGCCGCCGAAGGCCGGCATGGCCTCACCCGCCTTGGTGGCGGGTTGCAGCGGCGTCCAGATGGGCCCGGGGGCCACGGCGTTGACGCGGATCCCCTTCTCCCCCAGCTCACTGGCCAGGTTGACCGTGAAGTTATTGATCGCGGCCTTGGTGGAGGCGTAGTCGATCAGGTTCTCGGAGGGGTCGTAGGCCTGGATGGAGCTCACGTTGATGATGGACGAGCCCTCCTTGAGGTACGACAGCGCCTGCTGGGACACCCAGAACAGGGCGTACAGGTTGGTCTTGAAGACCCGGTCCATCTCCTCGGTCTTCAATCCCTGCAGGCCGCCGTCCCGGCGCGCCCACTGGAAGCCCGCGTTGTTGACCAGGATGTCCAGTCCGCCGAGCTGCTCGGCGGCCTGGTCCACGATGCCGCGCGCCTGGGACTCCTCGCGCAGGTCCGCGGGGAGCAGGACCGCCTTGCGGCCGGCCTTCTCGATCCACTGCCGGGTGTCCTCGGCATCGGACTGCTCCTCGGGCAGGTAGTTGATGGCCACGTCCGCGCCCTCACGGGCGAAGGCGATGGCCACCGCACGGCCGATCCCGGAGTCGCCGCCCGTCACGAGGGCCTTGAGACCCTCGAGCCGACCGCGGCCCACCCAGTTCTGCTCGCCGTGGTCCGGGAACGGCGTCATGTCCGTGGACAGCCCGGGAGGGGTCTGCTCCTGCTCGGGGAAGCCGCCGTCCTCGCCGGCGAGCTGCTGTGCGTTCTTGTCTGCTGCGAACTTGTCTTCTGTCATGATCCCATTGTGCCCCGCGGACTGCGGGGCCGTCACTCACCTGACGGGGTGGCCGTCACCGGGGCGGGAATGCTCACGAGCCGGGAGTGGGCCCCGGCTGGTCGCTGGGGTCCATCCCGTGCTGCACACCCCAGAGCACGGCCTGGCTGCGGCGTTCCACGCCCATCTTGCGGTACGCGGAACGGATGTAGGACTTCACGGAGTTGATGCTCAGGAAGCAGCTGCGCGCAATCTGGTCGTTGGTGAACCCCTGGGTGATGAGCCCCACCACCTCCGCCTCCCGCGCGGAGAGACCCTCGGGGCGGCCCGGCCAGTCCGGCAGGGCGATGTCCTCCCGAACGGGTTCCGGGGACACCACGCGCTGACCCTCGTGCACCCGCACCAGGGCCTCGGCCAGGTCCGCGGCGCTGAGCTCCTTGGAGAGGAATCCGTCGATACCCATGTCCATGGCCTCGGACACCCGGTCGGCACTCACGTTCCACGTGTACATGACCACCTTGCGGAAGCGCGGTTCCGCGATCAGACGGGTCACCTCTGCGGCGCCGCGTTCCGTGGCGGCGAACGCGTCGTAGAGCACGAGGTCCGCACCGCCGTCGGGCACTCCCTCCGAATTGCGTTCCACGACCCTCAGGCGGGGGTGGTCCTGCAGCATGCGCCCGAGTCCTTCGACGATCACGGGGTAGTCGTTGATGAGGGCGAGCGAGATCTCCGAGCGTGCGTCTGTCACCCGACGAGCATAATAGTAAGGTCACGCATCATCGGTCGAACAATGTTCGACCGCAGACCATTCATTCCCCTCACGGCGCAGGTGCCCCAGCCGCTCCAGCTCGTGCAGCCACCCTTCCATGGGGTCGAAGCCCCACGTCCCGCGGAAGATGTTCGCGTTGCGCGCGATCGCCCGCGCGTGCTGCACCGGAGGCGACTGCGATGGGTGGTGCTGGTGGTAGGCCACCGCGCCACCCAGCCACCACAGTCCTCCGCCGACCGCGGCGATCCGCTGGCCGAAGTCCGTGTCCTCGCCGCCGTAGCCCACGTAGCGCTCGTCGAATCCCCCGGCGGCGTTCCACGTGGCCGCGGTGCAGGCCATGGACAGCGACCACAGCATACGGGGGTCGGCGGGCACGAGCTCCCCGGGCGGGGGCAGCACGCGTGCGGCGTGGTCGCGCCCGAGCCGGGCAGCGACCTCGGGCGTGTGGTCCGCGTCGGTCATCCCCTCCGGCAGGTACTGCACCCGCCCGCTCACCACCGCGTGCTTCCCGCCCAGCTCGCGCAGGGCACGCGAGTAGTCGCGCACGAGTTCCCGGTGCGGCAGGCAGTCCACGTCCAGCAGCACCACGGAGTCCGCGCCGAGCTGCGCGGCCCGCTGCACACCGGCGTTGCGGGCCGCGGCCAGGGGCAGCTCGTCGCACGGCTCCAGCTCCACGACGTCGCTCGGAAGGTCCGCGCGCAGCCGCACCACCCCGCCGACCTGCGGGTCCCCCATGCTCACCACCACGTGCACCAGCGGGGCCTCGCTCTGCACCGCGAGCCACTCCCTCTGCCGCCGCAGGTGGGTGTGCCGCCCACTGGCGATCGTCACCACGGCCGTGCTCATGGACTCTCCCCTCGCAGCAGGGCCTCCAGGGCCGCCGCGGCCCGGTGGGCGCCGTCGCCGTGGCGCCACACGTCCCACCGCTGCCCACCCAGGGTGAGGGCGCGTTCCAGGAGCACGGGCCAGTCGGCGGGTGACGGCCAGTGCTCGAGGCCCACGCAGATCCCGGCGCGGTCCAGGGCTGCGGCCGTGGCCAGCTGCTCGTCGTGCGGTCTCGGCTGGGCCACCACCACGGCGGGGACGCGCGCGGCGGAGAGCTCGGCCACGGCATTGTTGCCACCGTGCGTCACCACCACGGTGGCCTGGTGGAGCTCACGCCACAGGTCAGGGGAGGGTGCGTCCGGGGTGCGGACGGTCCAGCGCCAGCCGGGCGTCGCGGCGCGGGCCGCGGCGATCTCCGCGTCCCCCACCACGGTCCCGCCACGGCCCCACACAACCAGCACGCTCTCACGGTGCACGACGCCGCTCGGCAGCTCGGCGGCGTCGGCTCCGGTGGCGGGCGTGGCGGGTTGCAGCGGGTGCCTCCCCACCCCGGCGGCATCCCGCACGGGAGTGTCGAAGCGGGAGATGGCTCCGGTGAACGTGGTCTTGCGGTTCCACTCCTCGGGCCAGTACGGCTCGGCGGTCTCGGTGGACCACGGCGCGACGAGGGCCGTGGCGGCGTCGTAGGCCGCACGGTGCGTGCGGTCGGTGCGGTCGCCGCGCATGGCCATGACGACCGTGGGAACGCCCATGAGCCGGGCCAGCAGGGTGACCTCGGCGGAGGTGTCCGTGACCATGAGGTCCACGTCGGTGCGGAGACGATCGGCCAGCAGCCCCATCCGCTCGCGGTGCCCGGGGTGACCCAGGGGTGCCCAGTGCAGCACCCCGTTGGCCGTGGGGTCCTCCGGCTGGTCGGTGGTGTCCAGCGGCAGCTGGACCCACTCCCCCGGCCAGTCCGGCGGGCACTCGAGTGTGCTGAAGCCCAGCACGGGAACGCTCAGCTCACGGGCGATCTGGGTGGCCCGGTTGCGGTGCCCCAGGCCGTGGTGGTGCACGTAGTACCCGATCACGCGCGCACCAGCTCCCGGTAGAGCTCCGCATAGGCGTCCACCGTGGCGTCCAGGGAACAGTTCTCGAGCGCGTAGCGCCGCACGCGCGCCCGGTCCATGCCCACCACGAGCGGCAGCATCGCGGCCGCTGCGGCCACCGTCTCCGCCTCGCTCGCACCGGGCTGGGACGTGAGACCGCCGGGGAAACGTACGATCTCGCTGAGACCACCGCGGGCCACGGCGAGGACGGGGGTGCCGCAGGCCATGGCCTCGGCGGCCACCAGCCCGTAGGGCTCCTCCCACGCCGGGGTCACGAGGCTCGCCGCACTGCGGCCCGCGAGCTCGCGGAGCTGGTCCGTGTCCAGGTGCCCGACGTAGGTCACGTTCTCGTCCAGCAGGGGCTTCAACCGCGTCTCGAAGTACTGCCGGTCCGCCACGGGCCCCGCGATGCGCAGCCGCCACCCCGCCTTGATCGCGATCAGGGCGGCCACGTGGGGGGCCTTCTCGGGCACGATCCGTCCGGACCACACGAGCGCGTCCCCGCCCGGACCCGGGCCCCACTCGTGAGGGTCCACGCCGTTGCGGATCACGCGCGCGGGCGTGACCGTGCTCCACAGCTGCGCCACGGAGTCGCTCACGGCCACCGTGTGGGCGGTCGGTGTCAGGCGCAGCGCGGGTTCGAGCCACGGCGTGGCGGGGGTGTGCAGCGTGGTCAGCAAGGGCTGCGGGATGGCTGCGGACATCACGATGGGCAGGAAGTGCAGGGAGTTGTTGTGCACCACGTCGATGTCCGGCCGGGACGCGAACGCCCGCATGACCTGCAGGTACGAGAACGTCTCCCGCACCTGGGCCTCGGGGGGCATGGAGACGTCGTTGCGGGCCTCGTCACTGAGCACGAGTGGTTCCACGTCCAGCTCCTCGATGCCCAGCTGGGGGTCGGAACCGGGCGCGGCGAAGACCACCACGTCGATGCCCCTCGCGCGCAGCCCGCGGGCCAGGTGCCACGTGAAGGACTCCAGCCCGCCGGAGAACGGCGGGATGATGGGGAAGCGGTCGTGCGCCAGGAGGGCAACCTTCATGCGGGATCCCCTCCCGTCCGGCCGAGCGCGGCCGACGCGCGCCGGTAGACCTCCGTGTGGGAGGCGGCAATCCGGCGTCGTTGCTCCGCGCGCTCCTCGGCGGACGCCTGCCACGGCGGGCTGCCGGGAAGGGAGGCGAGGGCGGCGTCGATCTGACCCTCGTCCGGTCGACCGCTGTGGTCCCAGTCGAAGCCGAGCACCCCGGGATGCTGCTCGTGGTAGAAACCCGTGTGCGGCGCGAGCACCCTGGTGCCGAGGTCGTGGCACAGCTCCAGCCATCCGGAGTGGGAGCCGAAGCGGTAGGCGAGGACCGAGAGGTCCAGACCACGAAGGTGCTCCCACAGCTGCTCGTCCGTGTAGACCCCGTGGACGTCCACCCGGGTGTGCGGGGTGGAGCGGGCCGTGTCCAGCAGCTGCGCCACCCGGGGGTCGTGGTGGCGCTCACCGGGTGTGACCACGTCCGTGTGCGCGTCGAGCACCAGCCGGATCTGACCCCGGGCCGCGCGCTCCAGCAGCAGCCGGGCCACAGGAAGAGGGTTCATGTTCGCGCGCATGCTCTTGAAGCTCAGCCCCACGGTGGGGACCGGTCCCACGGGCCCACGGGCCTGCCACCGGTCCAGCGGCAGGACGTGCGGGTGCGGGATGACCGTGGCCTCACGCCCCCAGCGCCGCTCGACGGTCCGTGCGGCGCCGGGAGTCAGCGTGATCAGACCGTCCGCGGCGGGGACCAGGACGTCCAGGGCGGCGTCCTGGGCGGCGGGATCCACCTGGTGCGGGTTGCGGAGGTCGTGGACCGTGTAGACGAACGGCTTGCCGAGCCCGTGGAGGGTGTCAACGATGCGCTGCAGAGTCCCGGGCGGGGTCTGGTCGAAGCCGAAGTGCAGGTGGTAGAGGTCGAAGTCCTCGCAGTGGGCACGGATCCAGGACTCGTCGAGCATGACCAGCGGCCACCACGCGGCGCCCGGCACGGCTCGTGCGGGAGCGGGATCCGGCAGGCGGGTCACACCGTGGTCCCCGGCGGGATCGCTGAGGTGCTGCACGTACGCGTGGCCGTGGGGTAGTGACGCGACCCTCACTCGGTGGCACCTCCTGCGGTTCATGGGCCCGGGCCCACGGATGGGCACCGGCGGGACGCCGGGTCGGGAGCGGACGGGACCGGAACAGGCAGAACGCCCGGTGCAGGCTCCCGCGCTGCACTCCGGCGAGGATACACATCTTACTGACGGTTCCGACACGATATATTGTGCTCCGGCTGGGCGCCGCCGCACGCGGCTCCGCCGAGTACCGGGCCCCGGCCCGGGCGCCGCACCGTAGACCCGTGAATCCCGAGGTACCCCCGCATGAGCATCCGCCCGATTGTGATCTCCGGCAACCCCGTGCTGCACCGGCCCGCCGCCCGGGTCACGGAGTTCGACGACGCCCTGCGCACCCTGGTCGCGGACATGCACGAGACGATGGACGCGTCCCACGGCGTGGGTCTTGCCGCCCCGCAGATCGGGGTGGGGCTGCGGATCTTCACCTACCTCTTCGAGAACGAGGACGGGGTGGCCCCGCGCGGGACCCTGGTCAACCCGGTGCTCACCACGGGGAAGATCTCCGAGGTGGCCCCGGACCCGGACGAGGAGGCCGAGGGCTGCCTGTCGGTGCCCGGCCAGGCGTGGCCGCTCAAGCGCGCGGAGTGGGTGCGCATCGCGGGCCAGGACGAGAACGGGGATCCCGTGGCGTTCGAGGCCAACGGCTGGTTCGCCCGGGTGATGCAGCACGAGTACGACCACCTGGACGGCAAGCTGTATGTGGACCGGCTCAACCCCAAGTGGTCGCGCAGGGCCCGCAAGGCCGTGGCCCGTGAGAAGTGGGGCTCGGACTCCACGTGGCTGCCCGGCGTGGACGAGGATCCCTTCGGCCACTGACGCCGCGCGCACCGCCGCCCCGCCGACCGTCCCGCACCGGCACGGCACGGGCGGTCAGGGTGCCAGCACCACCGTCAGCACCCCCGCCGAGCGACTCGTCGGATCCTTCAGCTCCACGTGCCAGCGCTCGGCCAGCGCGTCACGGACCTCGTGCACCGTGTCCAGCGCACCCCCGGCGCGGCGAACCTCGCACAGGGCCCGCGCCACGAGCCCCCGCGTGTGCTTGGCCTGGTGCGAGACGACCGAGCGGGTGCCGTCCGCCTTCTCCTGCTCCACGCGCACCGTGACGGTGCGGGGCGCGGGTGCCTTCCATGCCGCGGCGTAGGCGGCAGAGCGGCAGTCCACAACTACCTGGTCCGAGGCGAGCTCGTCCAGCACCGGTGCGAGGCGCGGTTTCCACCAGCTGCTGAGTTTTCCCGTGCCCGGCAGCGCGGTTCCCATGGACAGCCGGTAGGCCGGAATCCGGTCCGTGGGGCGCACCGCACCCCACAGCGCGGAGATCACCAGCAGTGAGGAGTCCGCCACCTCGCGGGCCCCGGGCGAGAGGCTCGCGGCGTCCAGTGCGTCGTAGAGCACCCCGGTGTAGACCTCCAGGGCCGGCGCGGCGGGTGCGGTGCGCAGGTGCCGGTTGCGGGCGACGTCGGCGGCCAGCGACGGACCGACGCCCAGCACCTGCAGCGCGTCCTCTCGCCCGCTCACCTCGGCGAGCGCGTCCGCAAGCTCGGACCGCGCCCCGGTGAGTGCGGGCAGGTCGAGGGACGCGAGGTTCAGCGGATCGCCGCTCGCGGGGGCGGTCTTGGACTCGGAGGGCGGCAGCAAAATCAGCACCCCACGAGTGTAGGCGGCAGGTTCGGGCCGCTGGTGCCGCCGGAGACCGGGCAGGGCGTCACGGCGACGCGACAACGACGGTGCGCGGCCCGGGCCCGTGACAGGTCACCCGCGCGCCCCGGGAGACGAGGGACGGGTGTCGCCGCAGCGGTCCGTGCGACCACCTCAGGGCCCTCCAGAGCGGACGCACGCTCACCGCGTGGAGGGCCTCGGTGACGATTGCACCGACCTTCGTGAGGGTTCCCAGTTCGCCGCCCGTCAGGATCGGCAGTCCACCGCCGTAGGTGCCGTCCGCAAGGTTCCGGCCGCCGAGCCACAGGGCCCGCCCCGCTTCCAGCTGGGAGGCCTGCGGATCCTGGGCTGGATGCTCCTGGTTGCGCACGATCTCCTCAACCTGCGGGGGTGTGCTCCCCGGAGGACGCGGCGCCCAGGGCGGCGGTGTACAGCGGCTTGCCACCGGCCGGGCGCACCTCGATGGAGGCCTTGAGGGTTTTGTACTTGGCATCGAGCTGATCCGCCGGGCCGTCGTATAAGATCTCGTTCTCCGCGGCGACCGCACGTGACCCGGTGACATGATGAGCACTACGGGGTGGGGTGTGCTGGTGTGCATCCAGGTGTAGCAGTGCATGCCGCCGGTGACGGGGCTGACGATTATGGGGGTGCCTCGGAGAATTGGGGGATCCGATGACACCATCGTGACTCATGTCACAGAAAATATCTCAGTGGCGCGCCAGCATGTCGGGCTCGAGACGGTCGCACGACCCGCACCCTGGCCCGGGGCGGAGCATCCCTAATGATCAAGAACGTGGCTCGAGCGGAGAGTGCCCTACTGCTCCAAGTTTTCGGACTGGATCTCGCCGCTCGTCTTGCACCTGCCCAGGCCCGGGTCGAAGCACTCTGACCCCACCTGGTACTCGAACCCTGGCGCCACATATCCGTCGTAGTCGTAGTACTCGTCGGATGGTCCGACGTATCCGTTCGCATCCGCGTCCGGCTTCTCATATGTGGGGGCATTCGACTCCCCGTTGCCGCCGCCGTAGTTCTTCGGATCCATCGGATCCACTCCGTGGGCCCAGTCACCCAGCTGGTTGGCCGCGCAGTAGTCGATGACTTTCTGCTGCAGAGCATCCGTGTGCGGCATGGAGGAGCTCCACACGTCCGAGATGCACTGCCCGCCGGTCTGGAAGAACTGCTGCACTTCGCCGTCGCCCGCGGCAGCGTTGGCCTGAGCCGGCGCGGTGTCCTCGGTGACAGGTTCCTCTGTCTCCTCGGGCGCCGCTGCCGCTGCCGCGGAGGGTGTCGCAGTGCGCGACACGGACGGGGTCGGCGTCGCACTGGTGCTGCTCGGGGACGGGCTGGTGACATCGTTGGACGGCTTCTCGCTCCCGCACCCGGCCAGGGCGAGTGCGACAAGAGCCACGGGCAGGACGAGCGTGGTCACGCGACGTGCCATCGAGGGTTCTCCTGGGGGT
>NZ_JASDCY010000064.1:0-16343 GCF_030407675.1 Kocuria sp. APC 4018
CGCGGCCCCTCACCCCACCGGGGATCCTCCGAGAATCCGCCGGGGTGTGAGAGGCCGCGCGTCAGTGGTGGTCGGATCAGCGTCCGGAGTAGCCGCCGTTGGTGCGGCCGTAGCTCTTCTTGCGGGGGCGGTCCTGGTAGGAGGAGCCACTGCCGCGGGGACGCCCGCCACCGCGGTCGTCCCGGTAACCACCGCGGTCGTCCCGGTAACCACCGCGGTCGTCGCGGTAGCCGCCACGGTCACCACGGTCATCCCGGTAGCCGCCTCCGCGGTCGTCCCGGTAGCCTCCACGGTCGTCCCGGTACCCGCCGCGGTCGCCACGGTCGTTGCGGGGTCCGCGGTCACGGTCCCCGCCGCGGAACCGGTTGCCGCCACCACTGCGGGCACCACCCGGTCCGCGGTCCTCCTGGATGCGGATGGGCGCGCCGTTGATCTGAGTGTTGGAGAGCTTGTCGAGCGTGCCCGCGGGCAGGTTCTCGGGCAGGCCGACCAGGGTGAAGGTGGGGCGGATGTCGATCGCACCGATCTGCGAGCCGTTGAGTCCGCCCTCGTGCGTGAGCGCACCCACCACGGCACCGGGGACCACGCGGTCGCGGTGGCCCACGGCCAGCTTGTAGGTCTTCATGCCAGCCTCGTCACCCGGGGAGCGCCGGTTGCGGGGGCCGTCCCCGTCCTTGCGCTCGCGGTCGCGCTTGCGCTGCGGCACCTCGGGGAGGTCCTCCACGAGGAAGGGGCGGCCGTTCTGCGCGATCACGGCCAGGGCCGCGGCGATCTCCACGGCGTCCACGTCGTGCTCGGCCTCGTAGCGCTCGACCATCTCGCGGAACAGCCCGAGGTCCTCGGACTCGATGGTCTCCTCGATCTGCTGCGCGAAGTTGTCCTTGCGGGTCTGGTTGACCTCGTCCGTGGTGGGCACGCGCATCTGCTCCACGGGCTGACGGGTGGCCTTCTCGATGGCGCGCAGCAGGTACTTCTCGCGCGGCGTCATGAAGAGGATGGCCTCGCCCTTGCGCCCGGCACGGCCGGTGCGCCCGATGCGGTGCACGTAGGACTCGGTGTCGTGGGGGATGTCGTAGTTGACCACCAGGGAGATCCGCTCGACGTCCAGGCCGCGCGCGGCCACGTCCGTGGCCACGAGGATGTCGATCTTGCCGTCGCGCAGGGAGTCCACGGTGCGCTCGCGCAGGTTCTGCGGGATGTCGCCGTTGATCGCGGCGGCGGTGTAGCCGCGGGCCTTGAGCTTGTCCGCGATCTCCTCCGTGGCGGCCTTGGTGCGCACGAAGACGATGACGCCGTCGTAGTCCTCGACCTCGAGCACGCGGGTCATGGCGTCCAGCTTGTGGGGGCCCATGACCTGCATGTAGCGCTGGCGGGTGTTGGTGCCCGTGGTGGTCTTGGCCTTGACCGTGATCTCCTTGGGGTCCCGCAGGTACTGCTGCGCGATCCGGCGGATTGCCTTGGGCATGGTCGCGGAGAACAGCGCGACCTGCTTCTCCTCCGGGGTCTGGGCCAGGATCTTCTCCACGTCCTCGGAGAAGCCCATGCGCAGCATCTCGTCGGCCTCGTCCAGCACCACGTACGCGATGTCGTCGAGCTTCAGCGAGCCCTTGGAGAGGTGGTCGATCACGCGACCGGGCGTGCCCACGACCACCTGCGCGCCGCGCTTGAGCCCGGCCAGCTGCGGGCCGTAGGAGGAGCCGCCGTACACGGGCAGGACGGTGAAGTCCTCCAGGTGCGTGGCGTAAGAGCCGAACGCCTCGGCCACCTGCAGCGCGAGCTCACGGGTGGGGGCCAGCACGAGCACGCGGGTGCTGCGCTGCGGACCGTGCAGGTCGGAGAGCTCCGCGAGCTTGGACAGCGCGGGCACCGCGAACGCGGCGGTCTTGCCGGTGCCGGTCTGGGCCAGGCCCACGACGTCCCGGCCGCTGAGCAGTGCGGGGATGGTGGCGGCCTGGATGGGCGAGGGGTACTCGTAGCCCACCTCGTCCAGGGCCGCCAGCACACGCCCGTCCACGCCGAGCTCGGCGAACGTGGGCAGCTGGGGCTCCTCGGTGGGCGCCTGCGCCGCCTGGGCGGCGGGGCTGTCGACGCCGCCCGGCTCGGTGGCGGGCGTTGCGTCCTGGGCCGCGGCGGCGTCGTCGGCGACGACCTCGGTCTCCCCGGGCGCGCTCGCGGGGGCGACGGTCTGGGCGGTCGTGTGGTCTTCGGGGGTGGATTCAGTGGGCACGGAAGAACCTCGCTTGGGTGGAATGGAGTGACTGACACCGGTGCGAGCGGAACCTCCGCTGAAGTCCTGGACCGACATGCCGGAGCGGCGAAACGGTGGATTGAGGACATGAGACCGGGATGATGACACTCCAGCCTACCGCACGGCGTCCCCGGATCAGCCCTCCAGGCGGGCCACCACGATGTTCTGCTCGTCACTCACCACGGTGTACCGGGCGCCGTAGACCTGGCCCGCGTACGCCGCCACGTCCTCCGGGGGTGTGCTCCCCCAGGTCTCGCTGGAGCGGTCCAGGACCACGTACTGGGGGTCGGGATCCTGCCCGTTGCCGATCCAGTGCACGTCCGCGCGGCTCACGAGGGCGTTCATGAGGGAGAGGTCCGTGGCCACGCTCGCCCCGGCGGGAATCTCGGCCACCGCAGCGGTCTTCGCGTCCGCGCGGGGGTCGGGCCGCCACGCCTCGGGAGAGGCCAGCTGCGCGACCGGCAGCTGCGTCCCGACCGCGAGCGCGACGAGCAGGGCGCACCACGGGGCAGCCGCGGACATGGCCCACAGCGCGGTGGCTTCCACCCGGCCCCGGCGTCCCGAGCGCGCGGCCCCCGAGACCAGGCGCTGCTGCGCCCGCGCGGAGTCCCCGCGCAGCCGGACCACGGCGTCCACGAGCGCCACGAACACCACGGGCATCAGGACCGCGCTGTAGTGCCACCCCGCGCCCCAGTAGCCGTCGTTCGGCGAGAGCATGCGCCACGCCAGGGTGGGCAGCGCCACGAGCGCGATGGGTGAACGCACCGCCACGACCGCACCCGCGAGCAGCAGCAGCACCCACGTGCCGAGCTTCTGCGCGGGCACCACCTGGAGGATCACGGCGCTCGCGGGGTCACGCAGCAGGCCCGCCAGGTCCAGCTTGTCCGCGTACGCGAACTCGCCCGCGGGGTTCAGGGCGGGCAGCACCACGCCCACCGCGAGCACCGACACCAGCACGCCCCACACCACGAGCGCCGCTCCGCACACCACGGCCGGGTCCCCCAGCGTCATCCGCGCCCCGCTCCCCCGCAACTGTCGCACCGGGGACGACGCCGCCCGGTCCGGTTCGTGTCGTGCCCCCACCAGGTCATGGCGGGAAGCCGCAACTGCCCAGCTCGGCCCACCCCCGTCCGCTGAGGTGGTGGGCACCGTCGGGGACGACCCCGGGCGGGAGGGCCGCGTGCAGAAGGCGTCCCAGCGGCGTCGTAGTCCGGGGATCCGGTGCCGCACCGCGGGGCGTGCGGCGTGGCCGAGCATGAGCGCTCCCACCGCGGCCACCGTGAACCCCAGGTCCTCCTTGACCAGCGCCACCGGCGCGCACCACAGGGTGGCAGCGAGCCAGCGACGCTCGCGCAGGGCCCAGAGACCCGTGGCGAGCAGGGGCACGGCGAGTGCGATCTCGTGGAACTGCACCGCCACCGCGTTCTGCAGACCGAAGCTCAGCGCGTACGCCACCCCGATGGCGGCCGCGGGAGCCGGGTGCATCGCCCGCGCGGCGCAGCGCGTGATGACGGCTGCGGACGCCCCGAACAGGACGTCCTGGACGATCATGGGGGTCAGCGCGGAGGGGAACAGCGCGTACACGGGGGTCAGGACGATCAGCAGCGGGTGGAAGTGGTCCCCCAGCAGATTGAACCCGTCCCCCTTGACGTCCACCACGGGCCCCTCGCCGGCCGCGTAGGAGGACAGCAGCTGGGTGAAGATCGCGTTGTCCCACGAGGGCACGTCCCAGCGGATCCACTGGCTCCAGGACAGCGCGCAGTACAGGGCCGTGGCCAGGGAGCCCATCAGAACGGGGAGCAGCCGCGCCCAGCAGGCGCCCCGTGTGCCGGGAACGGGCGGTGCGACCGCCGGGACTGCGGGATTCTGGCGGTCCAACGGTCCTCCGTCCGGGGGTCGAGGGCGCCGGCCCGTGGGGGACGGGGCAGGCGGGGCCATGGCACGGTCGGCCCGCCGTCGCTGGGCCGAGCCGCGTGGAACGGGGCCGGGACCGTGCTCTCGTCTCGCCGCCTCGGGCAAGCTCGATCGGCCTGGGACGGCGTTTGCCGGCGCCTGCCACGCAGACTACCGGCAGCCGGAGCCCCGCTCGGTGCGCGTTGTCACCGTGACGGCCGGGCCGTGCCGGACTCGTGCCGCGTCTGCGACGTGATCGGCGGATCCTGTGGGGAGACCACGGTCAGACGCCGGCCCGGTGCGGACACCGGGGGCAGTCTCCTCCCGCAGGGCGAGACCGCGCACGGTGTCGGAACCCGGTGGCATCATCGCCCCCATGACCACGGAGGTGACCACGCGCGGCGCGAGGACGGAACACGCGCCCGCCCGGTGGCGCTGGACCCCGCGGGGACCGCTCCACCTGGGGCAGACGCTGCGCGTGCTCGGCCGCGGTGCGGAGGATCCCACGTGCCGGATCCTCGGCGAGGACTGCGTGTGGATCACCACCCGGTGGAACCGTCTGCCCGTGAGCGCGCGCTTCACCCGGCCGGCCGGTGTGACCGGAACGAATCCCCTGGATCGCGACGTCCTGGTGGAGGCCTGGGGTCCCGGCGCCGAGGGCTGGTTGCCCACCGCTCCCCGCTGGGTGGGGCACGAGGACTCCTGGGAGGACTTCGACTCCTCGGCCGCGTTCGCCGAACTGCCGCACACCCTGGTCCGGGCCCGGCACGAACACCCCGGCCTGCGGCTCCCGGCCACCGGGAACCTGTTGGAGCGGGCCGTGGTGGCGATCCTCGAGCAGCGGGTGACCGCGATCGAGGCCGTCCGTGCGTACCGGGCGCTGCTGCGCTGGAACGCCGAGCCCGCCCCCGGGCCCGCTCCGCACGGAATGCGTGTTCCGCCCACGCCGGAGCAGTGGCGGCGCACACCGTCCTGGCAGTGGCACCGCGCCGGGGTGGATCCTGCGCGCTCGGCCACCGTGATGCGCACGGTGCACCGGGCGGCGGCGCTCGAACGGCTCGCGCTCGATCCCGATCCGGCGCGGGTGCGCGCGGCGCTGCAGAGCATCCCGGGCATCGGCCCGTGGACGGCCGCGGAGATCACGCAGTGCACCCACGGGGACCCGGACGGGGTGAGCGTCTACGACTACCACCTGGCGGACTACGTGTGCTGGTTCTTCGACCACGCACCGGGATCGGACGAGCGGATGCTCGAGCTTTTGGAACCCTGGCGTGGCCACCGCCAGCGTGTGGTGCGGCTCATCAAGGCCAGCGGCCACCGCAAGCCGTCCTTCGGACCGCGCCTGAGCCCGCAGGACCACCGGCACCACTGAACCGCGGGAACGGCGGGAACCGGAGTCACGCGAGGCGGCACCGGCGCTGCGAGCACCCTGGGGACGACTGGTGCGGTTGGAATCACCGGCAGGTCTGACAGGGAGGGCGCCTTCCACGCGAGGGACCGTGCCGGGTCACGGCATGACCGCACCCGTGCCGCCCCTGCTGGGGGGGGGGGGGGACAGCCGGCACCGCACGCCGTGGCACCCCGTTGAGGTATGCCTGTCCTGCGTGGACGTTCCCCCGGATCCGGAGCACACTTGCTGGCATGTCACAGCACACCATGGCAGAACCCCATGCCGAGAAGTCCGGGGACCGACTCAACAAGCTCCGCGCCGCCGTTCTGGGCGCCAACGACGGCATCGTGTCCGTGGCCGCCACCGTGGTGGGCGTGGCCGGCGCCACCGCGGCCACCGGCCCCATCCTGATCGCGGGCTCGGCGGCCGTGATCGGCGGCGCCCTGTCCATGGCGCTGGGCGAGTACGTCTCCGTGTCCAGCCAGAAGGACTCCGAGGAAGCACTCATCGAGAAGGAGAAGTGGGAGCTCCAGGAGATGCCGGAGGCGGAGCTCGAGGAACTCGCGGAGCTCTACCGGGAGCGGGGCCTGAGCGAGGCGACCGCCAAGCAGGTCGCGATCGAGCTCTCGGAGAAGGACGTCCTGCGGGCGCATCTGGATGCGGAGCTGGGCATCGACCCGGATGACATCGTGAACCCCTGGTCCGCCGCGATCTCCTCCGCCCTGGCGTTCTTCCTGGGGTCCCTGCTGCCGATGCTCGCGATCCTGCTTCCGCCGCCGGAGCTGCGGATCCCCATCACGTTCGCCGCGGTCCTCGTGGCGCTGGGCCTCACGGGCACGCTGGGCGCCCGGCTCGGCAAGACACCGCACGTGGCGCGCGCCGCCGTCCGCGTGGTCGTGGGTGGCGCCCTCGCCCTGGGTGCCACGTTCCTGGTCGGCTCCCTGCTGGGGGTCTCGGCGGCCTGACACGCCGCGCTGCACGACGCCGCCCGGGCCCGCAGTGCCCCGGCGCACGACGAGGGCGGTTCCCCGTGCTGGGGAACCGCCCTCGTCGTGTCTGTTCCCCGCCTCCGCGGGGCCGGATCCGCGCAGTGCTGCGCGGGCCGGGATCAGTTCTGCGGAGCCTCGGGCTCGGCTGCGGACTCAGCCTGTGCCGCCTGCTTCTCGACCTCTGCCCTGACCTCGTTCATGTCGAGGTTCTTGACGGCCGTGATGACCTCCTCGAGCGAGGAGGCGGGGAGCGCTCCCGGCTGGGAGAACACGAGGATGCCCTCGCGGAACGCCATGAGGGTGGGGATGGAGGAGATCTGGGCGGCGGCGGCCAGGCCCTGCTCGGCCTCGGTGTCCACCTTGCCGAACACGATCTCCGGGTTCTTCTCGGAGGCGGCCTCGTAGGTGGGTGCGAACTGCTTGCAGGGTCCGCACCAGTCTGCCCACCAGTCCAGCAACACGATGTCGTTGTCGGAAATGGTCTGGCCCAGGGTGTCCTGGGTGATGTCAACGGTAGCCATGCCCTCCACCCTAGGAGCCGCCCCCGAGGGTCTCCAGACCGTTCACTGGTGGCACAAGGAACGCCTCCCGGGCGTGTTGCAGGGGCAAGCACCTGACCCTGGCGGCTCCTGCGGGAGACGGGGCGGTGCGCACCACCGCTGGCACCGCCCTCCCGTGCTCGCGGCTCCGCCCACCACCCGCCGATGCTCCTGGGACGCCCTCCCGGCACGACGAAGGGGCTTCCCTGATCCAGTGATCCGGGAAGCCCCTTCGTGATGTCCAGGACATCGTCCTCGGTGGCAGGTGAGGGATTCGAACCCCCGTAGGCATTGCCAGCTGATTTACAGTCAGCCCCCTTTGGCCGCTCGGGTAACCTGCCGAGACGCCCTGCGCACGCGGCGGTACCGCGCGGCGAAGCACCTCAACAGTACACGGCGAGCGGTGCGGGCCCAAAATCGCGGGTGGTGGCCCCGTCGGCGCACCGCGCCCGGTTCCTGGTCAGCCTCCCGGTCAGCGCGCGCGGCTGCCGCGCACCGGATGCGGCCTCGAAGGCCCACCCGGCGGACATCGCGCGAACCACGTCCACGAAGGGCGCCTCGGGAGGACGCGCCGCCGAGTAGCACGGGCACCACCCAGATGCCAGGGACCCAAACGGTTGACCACAACTGATCAGCAGCCTGATCATGGAGGAGCAGACAACCACCCCCGGGCCCGCCCCTCCAGAGGAGGGTGACGGCCCCGGGAGAGGAAGGCGAAACACCATGAACACCACAACCTCCCCCTCTCGCGCCATCGTCCTGGGCGGCGGCGGCTCCGCCGGCATCGCGTGGGAGAGCGGACTGCTCGCCGGACTGCTGGAGGCCGGGGCGGATCTGGAAGCAGCAGACCTCGTGGTCGGCACCTCAGCGGGCTCCGCAGTGGCCGTGCAGCTGCGCGCCGGCGGGCTCCGCCTCGATGCCCTGCGCGCCGAGATGGGACACGAGGCGGACGACGGGCAGTCCGCCCCCGACGACGCCGCTCCGGCCTTCGACGCCGAACAGTTCATGCAGCTGATGGGCGAGGCCGCGCAGGGCGCCACCACGCCCGAGGCGGGACGCGCGAGGATCGGGGCCCGGGCGGCGTCGGCCTCCCCTGCTCTGACCGAGGAGGCGTGGCTCGCGCGCATCGGGGGCATGCTGCCCGCGCAGTGGCCGGCGGGGCGTCTCGCGCTGACCGCGGTGGATGCCGGCAGCGGGGAGTTCGTGGTGTTCCACGCGGACAGCGGAGTGCCCCTCGAGCGGGCCGTGGCCGCAAGCTGCGCCGTCCCCATGGTCTTCCCGCTCGTGCACGTGGGGGACCGCGCCCTCATGGACGGAGGCATGCGCTCGGCCACCAACGCGGACCTGGCCGCGGGGTACGGACGGGTGCTCGTGGTCTCGTGCAACCCCGAGCCGCCCACGAGCCCGTTCGGTCCGACCCTGGACGAGTCCCTGCGACTGATCGGGGAGACGGGCACCGCCCTGCACGTGACCGCGGACGAGGCCAGCCACCGGGCGTTCGGAACGAACCCGCTGGATCCGGCGCGTCGGATACCCTCGTTCGAGGCCGGTCTCGCGCAGGCGCGTCAGCTCGCGGACCGGGTCACAGAGTTCTGGAACGCGTGAGAGCACGGCCTCGCGCGCTCCGCCGATCGCACCGGAACAGCCGAGGAGCAGAGCATGGCATCAGAATCGTCGTTCGACGTGGTCAGCAAGGTGGACAAGCAGGAAGTGGCGAACGCCCTGAACCAGGCGCAGAAGGAAGTGGCCCAGCGCTACGACTTCCGCGGCGTGGGCGCGGACATCGACTTCTCGGGCGAGAAGATCCTCATCAAGGCCAACTCCGAGGAGCGCGCGCAGGCGGTGCTGGACGTCTTCCAGTCCAAGCTGGTCAAGCGCGGGATCTCCCTGAAGTCCCTGGACGCCGGTGACCCGTACGCCTCCGGCAAGGAGTACCGGATCGAGGCCTCCATCAAGGAGGGCATTGCCCAGGACCAGGCCAAGAAGATCACCAAGCTCATCCGGGACGAGGGTCCCAAGGGCGTCAAGGCCACCATCCAGGGCGACGAGCTGCGCGTCTCGTCCAAGTCCCGCGACGACCTGCAGGACATCATCTCCCTGCTCAAGGGCTCGGACCTCGAGGTCGACCTGCAGTTCGTGAACTACCGCTGAGCTCACGCGTTAGGGGCCGGGACGGATTCCTCCGTCCCGGCCCCTCGTGCGTTCCGGGCAGCGGTGCTCACCGGCATCTCCGCTCCCCTGGGCGGGCCCTGTCCGACGCCGCCTGGTTCGGTGCGCGCCGTCCGCCGGTTCACGACGACGCCGCCGCACCGCCCCCGGGGCGCGCCGGCTCAGCGTCCGCCCGGGCGCCCGCCGTTGCGGGCCATGTTCTCGAGCCGCGCCACGCGGTCGTCCGTGGCCGGGTGGGTGCGGAAGAGCCCGGTGACCGAGCCGCCGCGGAACGGGTTCGCGATCATCAGGTGGGACGTGTTGACCACCTTCTGGTCGGCCGGGTTCATGGGCCGCTGCGAGGCCCCGCCCTCGATCTTGCGCAGTGCGGAGGCGAGCGCCAGGGGGTCCCCGGTGAGCTTGGAACCGTCCTCGTCCGCGTCGTACTCGCGGGTCCGGGAGATGGCCAGCTGGATCACGGTGGCGGCCAGCGGTGCCAGGAACGCCATGAGCAGACCCACCAGGGGATTGCCGCGGTTGTCGCCGCCGCGCCCGCCGAAGATGGCGGCGAACTGGAGCATCTGGGCCGCGGACGTGATCAGACCGGCCACCGCGGCCGCCACCGACGAGGTCAGGATGTCCCGGTTGTAGACGTGCATCAGCTCGTGGCCCAGCACGCCGCGCAGCTCGCGCTCGTCCAGCAGCTGCAGAATGCCCTCCGTGCAGCACACGGCGGCGTTCTCGGGGTTGCGGCCCGTGGCAAAGGCGTTGGGGCTCATGGTCGGGGCGATGTACAGCCGGGGCATGGGCTGCCCCGCCTTCTGGGACAGCTCGTGCACGATCCGGTACATGGCCGGGGCCTGCTGCGGAGTCACAGGCACTGCGCGCATGGAGCGGATCGCGAGCTTGTCGGAGTTCCAGTAGCTCACGGCGGTGCCGATCAGACCCATGACCGCGAAGACCATGATGAACACGGAGTTGCGGGTGGCCCCGGAGATGGCCCAGCCGATTCCCAGCAGGACCGCCCACATCCCGCCCAGGAGCAGGACGGTTTTCAGGCCGTTGAAGTGACGGTGCATCAGGTGGTTCTCCTCAGTGTCGGGGGTCTCTGGATCATGAGGCCGTGGATGGTGGAGCTGCGGATCGCGGCCGGATCGGGGGTCTGGGGGATCAGGGGTCTGCGGGATCGGGAGTCTGTCCGGTGGTTCAGCTTCTCGTGGGGCCGGGTCAGTAGGTGACCCACGGGAAGCAGATCCACTCGCCGTTCAGTCCCAGCACCCAGTCGCACTGGTCAGTGGGTGAGGGGGACGGTGTGGCCGGCGGGGCCGTGTCCCCGGCGGACGGTGTGGGGTCCGCGGTCGCCTCGGGACTGGGGCTGGGGCTGGGATCCACGGTTCCCTGGGAACCCTCGGGCGTGGGCTCGCTCGTGGGGTCGATCATCGGCAGGCTGCGCACGGGGCCGGGCAGTGCGGGCTCCTGACCGGGCAGGAAGGGGGCAGGGGCCACCGGGCTCTCGGGACGCGGCGCCGCCGCCTCTGGAGCGCCGGGCTCGGCAGCCGTTCCAGGCTGCGGATCGTCCTGCGCCTCGCCCTCGGGCTCCACGGCTCCCGCCGGTCCGGAAGCCCCCACCGGCCCCGGGGCGCCCTGGGAGGGCTCGTCCGCCGCGGTGCCGGCGGAGCCGGTCGCGGCGGGGGGACGGGCGCTGCGACCGGCATCCTCCGACACCGAGGCACTCGCGGCCACCGGGTCAGCCTCCTGGGAGGTGCTCGTCCAGGCCAACAGACCCACCGCCGACGCCGCGAGCACGAGGGCCGATCCCACCGCGACGACGAGCCCCGTGCCGGAGCCCACGAACGCGGCCACACCTCCCCCGGCGCCCGTGGCGCCACCCGTGGAACCGCTCGCCGCCACCGTTGCCGGGGCTGCCGTGGATCCACCGACCGCACCGAGCTCCGCCGCGACGGGTGCGACCGCTCCGGAAGCCGCGGCGGCGGCGTCGTGCGAGCCGAACTGCGCGGTACCGTCCGAGGGGGCGCCGAGCTGAGTGGCCGCACCCGAGAACGCTCCGAGCAGGGGAAGCGCGCCCAGTGAGTCCGCGAGGCGGCTTCCCGCGCCGCTCCACAGCGGCAGCGCGGCGAGCACGGGAAGCACCCAGGCCCGCATCCCCAGTCCCAGGTCCTGCAGCTGCAGGTACTCGGCGGTGCAGCGGCAGCACTGGTCCAGGTGCTGCTGGACGGCGCGCGTGCGCGCGGGCGTCAAGGAGCCCCGGGTGAAGGCGCCCAGCTGCGATGAGTACTGGTGGCAGTCCTCGAGTGCCTGTGCGGAGACGTGCTCCTGCACGTACGCGGCGCGCAGTCCTTCACGGGCACGCTTGCCCAGCGCGGACACGGCGTTCGGCTGCACGCCCACCACCGGAGCCACCTGACGGGGCCGGCGCTGCTCCACCTCGAGGTACCACAGCACCTCCTGCCACCGCTCGGGGAGGGAGGCGAAGGCCCGGGCCACCACGGCGGCATCCACCTGGCGCACCACGGAGTCGTCGAAGAGCTCCACACGGTCCAGCGGTCCGTCCGGCTTCGGGTCCTCCGGACGCGTGCGGGTGAGGTCGTTGGCGCGGTCCGCGGCCAGCCGCGACACCGCCGTGACCACGTAGGCCCGGAGGAACTCGCGCGGACCCTTCCCCTCTCGAAGGAGCGCCAGCACCCGCGTGAAGGCCTCGGAGACCAGGTCCTGGGCGTCGGCGTCGTTGCGGGAGTGCATGCGGGCGACGGCCAGTGCGGCCCCGCGGTGGCGTTCGTAGAGCTCGCCGAAGGCCGCGGTGTCCCCCTCGCGCACGGCACGGAGCAGCTGCTCGTCGCTCGCGGGGCCGGTGGCCTGGGCCGAGGGACGTCCGGAATCCGGGTCTGCTCTGTGGGGCATGATTCTCTCTGACGACGCGCGGTGGGATCCCCACCATTGTGACAGCCGCCGCTGGGAAGCGTCAGACCGTCGCCTGCATGACAGGTGGGCTCCATGCGGTGCCGCGGTCGGGGGCGGGACCAGCCCCCCGCCGGTCCCGCCCCCGTCTCCTAGCACCGCTCTCTTTCCCCCGGTGCCGGGCAGCCCACCCGGCGAAGAGACGCTCTCGCCCGCCGCGTGCCACGTGATGCGTCCCCGTACTGACCGTGGCACCGGCTCGTCGGTCCCAGAGCGATCGGACCGTCCGGAATCCGGCGCAGCCCGCACCGGATTCACTGTGTAGACACCCGGTTCCACGGATCGTGACGCGAGAACCCGGAAAAAGTTTTCGGGCCCTCGTGGCGGGCGCCGGATGCCTCCCCGAGCCCGTCCTGCCTGCGCGCTGTCGGCCTCCTGGCCGGGGTGGCGCGTCCCCCGCCGTGGCGCGGCGGGCCGCGGGTAAGGGTGCACTAACTATTGTGAATAGCTCAGAATAAGGTTAGAGTCATGGACATGGAGACCACCGCCGAGATCGCACCGCATCCCTCACGGGACGCGTGGACCTCGCATCTGCGCTCGCACGGGCGCAGGGTCACCAAGCAGCGTCTCGCGGTGCTCGACGCCGTGGACGCCGTGCCGCACGCCACCGCGGAGGAGACGGTCAGGCAGGTCCGTTCGGTCCTGCCGAACATGTCCGTCCAGTCCGTGTACGTGGTCCTCGCGGACCTCGCGGCCATCGGCATGGTGTCCAAGTTCGAACCGCCCGGTTCCCCTGCGCGGTACGAGATCCGCACCGGGGACAACCACCACCACGCGTACTGCATCCGCTGCGGAGTCATCCGCGACGTGCCGTGCGCCGTGGGGCACGCGCCGTGCCTCACGCCCTCGCAGGACCACGGCTTCGAGCTGCTGTCCGCCGAGGTGGTGTACCGGGGCATCTGCCCGCAGTGCCGGCAGGATGCTGCGGCGGCGGACCTCGAGGCGTAGCACGTCACCACTTCCCGTCGGATCCCATCCATCACCCAGGAGGAATCATGTCTGACACCACTCCCCACGAACGCGGACTGCGCAAGACCGGTTCGTTCACCACCACCCAGGAGGGCCTGCCGGTCCCCACGAACGCCGATGCCCACTCGCTGAGCGTCGGTGCGGACGGCCCGATCGTCCTGCACGATTCCTACCTCGTCGAGAAGCTCGCCGCGTTCGACCGCGAGCGCGTGCCGGAGCGCGTGGTGCACGCCAAGGGCGCCGGTGCCTTCGGTGAGCTCGAGGTCACCGAGGACGTCTCGCAGTACACCAAGGCCGCGGTGTTCCAGAAGGGCACCAAGACCCCCATGCTGGCGCGCTTCTCCACGGTTGCCGGCGAGCAGGGCTCCCCGGACACCTGGCGCGACCCCCGCGGCTTCGCGCTGAAGTTCTACACCACCGAGGGCAACCTGGACATCGTGGGCAACAACACCCCGATCTTCTTCGTGCGCGACGGCATCAAGTTCCCGGACTTCATCCACTCGCAGAAGCGCCTCCCCGGTTCCGGCATGCGTGACAACACCATGCAGTGGGACTTCTGGACCCAGTCCCCGGAGTCCGCCCACCAGGTGACCTACCTCATGGGCCCCCGCGGCATCCCGAAGACCTACCGTCACATGAACGGCTACGGCTCCCACACCTACCAGTGGAGCAACGAGGCCGGCGAGCGCTTCTGGATCAAGTACCACTTCATCTCCGACCAGGGCACCGAGGGCCTGACCGGCCCGGAGGCCGAGGAGATCGCGGGCAAGGACGCGGATGCGCACCGCCGCGACCTCTACGACTCGATCGAGAAGGGCGACTTCCCGTCCTGGACCATGTACGTGCAGGTCATGCCGTACGAGGACGCCAAGACGTACCGCTTCAACCCGTTCGACGTCACCAAGACGATCTCCAAGAAGGACTACCCGCGCATCAAGGTGGGCAAGTTCACGCTGAACCAGAACCCGCTGAACTACTTCGCGCAGATCGAGCAGGCGGCGTTCTCCCCCGGCAACACCGTGCCCGGTGTGGAGATCTCCCCGGACAAGATGCTGATGACCCGCGTGTTCTCCTACCCGGACACGCACCGTCACCGCATCGGCGCGAACTTCGCGGACCTTCCCGTGAACTTCCCGTACCGCTCGGAGCAGAACTCGTACTCGCACGACGGCCCCATGCGGTACACGTTCAAGCACCCGAACCAGCCGGTGTACGCGCCCAACACCCAGGGCGGCCCCGTGGCCGGTGCCGGTTCCGCCGTGGCGGACAACATGCGCTGGGAGTCCGACGGCGACCTGCTGCGCACCGCCGCCACCCTGCACTCCGAGGACGACGACTTCGGCCAGGCCGGCACCCTCTACCGTGAGGTCTTCTCCGACGAGGAGAAGGCGGAGACGGTGGAGAACATCGCCGGTCACGTGGGTGACGTGATGGACGAGACCATCAAGGAGGCCGCGTTCCAGTACTGGGAGAAGGTCGATCCCGAGCTGGGCCGCCGTGTCCGCGAGGCCGAGGCCCGCAACTCCGGTTCGGACGCCTACGGCATCTGATCCGTCCCGGTGACCCGGCGCCGCGTCGCCGGTGACCCACAGGCCCCGTTCCCGCTCCGGCGGGGACGGGGCCTGTTGCGTGTCCGGGTTCTACTCGGTGTCCTGGGCCCCGGCGCGCTCCTCCTCGCGCTGCGTGACGAGCTCGAGCATCTCCTTCAGCTGCTCGGTGGGCAGGGTGGCCACGGGCGCCATGGCGTTGAGGCACACGGCCGCGGCACCGCAGTCCACGGCGAACTGCAGAATCTGGCGGGCGGGTGCGGAACGCACCGTCAGGGCGGGGTCCAGCGCGGCGACCTCCGCTGCGGAGGTGAAGACCAGGAGGGTGTCGGGTGCCGCGCCCGCCTGCTCGGGCTGCACCATCACGGGCACGGCGTCCTCGCCGTGGTCCCGGGTGCCGAGCATCAGGTGGGCGTCGGGGTTGAACAGCGCGCCCAGCACGTTGGCCATGTTGCCGCTGATCAGGGCCTGCTTGAGGGGATCGTTGTGCGGGGAGCTGCCCACCCACTCCACCTGCTGCCGGGAGATCCGGGTGGCGTGAGCGGAGGCCGGGTCCACCACGATCTCGTCGTACTGCCCGTCCTGGACCACCATCTGCACCATGGCGCTGGCCCGCTGGCGCAGCAGCACCGGTTCCTGCAGCTCCTGGTTCCGGTTGCTGCGCGTGAACATCTCGCGCGCCTGGTCCGCGCTGGTGTAGACGGCCAGCGCCCGGGAGCCGTCCGGCTGGTTCACGGTCTGCACGCGGATGTGGGAGTCCGGGCCGATGGGCTGACCGTCCTCCCCCGGGACCATGTCGGACCCGGAGACGTCCAGCAGCACCGTGCCCGCCAGCGCCTCCCGCAGCACTCCCGCGAGCGACCGGTCCCCCGGTGCCTCCGCGTGCGCCTGCGCCGCCGCCCGCAGCCGGGGGTGCACGTCCCCGTGGCTCTCGTCCTCCCCTGGATCGGCGAACGGGAGACTGAGACCCGCGGCGTCCGCGAGCTCCACGGCCCACAGCGGCACGTGCTCCTGGGTGCGGGGGAACTGCGTGAGCTGGGTGAGGACGTCCTGGGCGGTGTAGGAGCCCTCCTGCGCGTACGTGGCGGGCATCTGCCCGAAGTCGTAGGTCGCGTTCGTGCGCAGGGTGGGTTCGGGCCAGCCCTGCGCGGCGATCATGAGGGACATGGTGAGCCAGCTGCCGCGCCCGGCCACCCAGCAGCTGCGCTGCAGCTCCGAGAGCAGCTCCAGCACGGGGCTCTGCTCCTTGATGGGCCCAGCGGCGCCGGGGATCACGGCGCCCTCCCGGTTCTCGATGACCCGCAGGTGCACGCGCCCACCCTGCGGCTTGAACTCCACGAGCATGGAGTCCCAGCCCGGATCGGTGCGCAGCACGGACATCACCCACTCGCCCACCTGGGCCACGAGCTCGCGCTCGGTGCGGGTCGGAGGGGTCGGGCCGGACTCGGGTGCGGAGCTCATGTTCTCGTCAGTGTCCCTTCGGCCGGGTGTCCCCGGGCCAGTCTCGTCACGGGCGTGCGCGGAGCTCCCGGTCGGTGGTCCGGGCCGCGTGGCCCCCAGCCTAGCCAACGTGCGCGGCGTCACCCCGGCGGCGTCGTGTGCCGCGTCCCCCGGTGCGTCCGGGCGGCGCGTCCCCGTGCCCCC
>NZ_JASDCY010000065.1:0-16074 GCF_030407675.1 Kocuria sp. APC 4018
GCGGTGCCACCGCGCGGTTCACGGGTGGCTGGTGCGCGGCGGGAGCCCGGATGCCTCCGGTGGGCCACCCCGCCCGTGGCGTCTCACTGCGGCGGGGTGGCCACCGTGAGATCCCACGGGTCGGTGCGCAGCGTGCTCACGTGGATCTCCACCGCGAAGCCGCGGGCAGTCAGCGCGCGCTGCAGGTCCTCGGCGGCCCACGGGAGCCACAGGGCCTCGCTCGCGGAGTGCGCGGCGTCCACCAGCGCGGGGGTGCCGTGCTCCCCCGGCCCGAGGGCGCGCTCCCTGGCCTCCGACGCCGGGTGGTGGCGCAGGTCCGCGGTCACGTAGACGTCCGCGCCGTGGCTGCGCACGACGTCGAAGAGGGAGTCCCCCGAGCCGCCGCACACCGCCACCGTGCTCACGCGCCGGTCCGGGTCACCCGCCACCCGGAGTCCCTGCACCGTGGGCGGGATGCGCCGCGCCAGCCGTTCGGCGAGCTCCCGCAGGGTCACCGGCTCGTCCAGGGTTCCCACACGGCCCAGCCCCGTGCGGGGGTCGGAGAAGTGCGGAACGAGCGGAGCGGCGTCGTCGGGCCCGACACCGCACGCCGCGATCAGGGCGTCCGAGACGCCGCGGCGGGCCGAGTCCGCGCTGGTGTGGCAGCACAGCAGGGCGCAGCGGTTCTCCACGAGGTCGTGGACCACGCGACCCTTGAAGCCGTCCGCGGCCACGGACGTGACGCCGCGCAGCAGCAGGGGGTGGTGGGTGAGCAGCAGGTCGGCTCCTGCATCCACGGCCTCCCGGACCACGCCGGCCACGGGATCGACGGCCAGGTGGATGCGCCGAACCGGGGCCTCGGGGCGCCCGAGCACCAGACCGGACGCGTCCCAGTCCTCCTGGAGCCGGAAGGGCCACAGTGCGTCCGCCGCGGCGACGACGTCCTGGACCGTGGGGTGCGGATCGGATGACGGCTGATCGGTGCTCATGGCCCCATCCTAGGAGCGCGGCCTCCGCCACGGGCGGGGAATCTTCTGGCGCGCCACGCGTTGTACTGGGCATGACTTCATCGACGCCGCAGACGTTCGTGCTGGCCGGTGGCTGCTTCTGGTGCCTGGACGCCGTGTACCGCAGGGTGCGCGGAGTGCAGAGCGTGCGCAGCGTGTACACGGGCGGGCACACCCCGCACCCGGACTACGAATCGGTGTGCTCCGGAACCACCGGCCACGCCGAGGCCGTGGAGGTCGTGTTCGACCCGGACGTGGTGCCCGCGGACGTGATCCTGGACCTGTTCTTCACGGGTCACGACCCCACCACCCTGAACCGCCAGGGCTACGACGTGGGCACGCAGTACCGCTCAGCCGTGTTCCCGGCGGACGAGGAGCAGCGCCGCCTCTTCGAGGCCGCCATCGTGCGCGCCCAGGAGCTGTTCGACGACCCCGTGGTCACCACGGTGGAGCCACTGGGCCCGCTGCACGAGGCCGAGGACTTCCACCAGGACTTCTACGGCAACCAGCCGTTCAACGGCTACTGCCAGGTGATCATCAACCCCAAGCTCGCGAAGGTTCGCCAACATTACGCCGCGTGGCTCACGGACTGAGAGACCGCTGGAACCCGGGGCTACGCTGACACGGATTCCGGGCACTCGCCCGGCACCGCCGTGCCGCGAGTGCGATACCGCAGAACTGCGACACCACAGGACAAGGAGACAAGTGATGGGCAAGATCTACAACGACGTCACGGAGATCGTGGGGGGCACCCCCCTGGTGCGCCTCAACCAGCTGGACAAGGACCTCCCCGGCAACGTGGCGGTCAAGCTCGAGTTCTACAACCCCGCCAACTCCGTGAAGGACCGGATCGGCAAGGCCATCGTGGACGCCGCCGAGGCGTCCGGGCAGCTCAAGCCCGGCGGGACCATCGTGGAGGGCACCTCCGGCAACACGGGCATCGCCCTGGCCATGGTGGGTGCCGCCCGCGGCTACAAGGTCATCCTCACCATGCCCGAGACCATGTCCACCGAGCGTCGGGTCATGCTGCGCGCCTACGGCGCGGAGATCGTGCTCACCCCGGGCGCGGACGGCATGCGCGGCGCCGTGGACAAGGCCCAGGAGATCGTGGACACCACCGAGAACGCCGTCCTGGCCAGCCAGTTCGCGAATCCCGCCAACCCGCAGATCCACTACGAGACCACCGGACCCGAGATCTGGAACGACACCGACGGCGCCGTGGACGTCTTCGTCGCCGGCATCGGCACGGGCGGCACCATCTCCGGTGCCGGCAAGTACCTCAAGGAGCAGAAGCCGGAGGTCCGGCTCGTCGCCGTGGAGCCCTCCGACTCCCCGCTGCTCACCGAGGGCAAGGCCGGCCCCCACAAGATCCAGGGGCTGGGCGCCAACTTCGTGCCGGACGTGCTGGACCGCGAGATCTACGACGACGTCTACGACGTCACCGTGGAGGACTCGGTCCATTACGCCCGGGAGCTCGGCAGCAAGGAGGGCATCCTGGGCGGGATCTCCACGGGCGCGATCATCTGGGCCGCGCTGCAGGAGGCCGCCAAGGAGGAGAACCGGGACAAGCTGATCGTGGCCGTGGTGTGCGACTACGGCGAGCGCTACGTCTCCACCATCCTGTACGAGGACATCCGGGGCTGAGCCCCGGTCAGACCGCCCGGGGCGCGGGACACCCGCCCCGAGCATCCGTTGCACATCGGCGGGCACCGGTTCACCGGTGCCCGCCCCGTTCCACACCAGGGGGTAGCACGCGTGGGTTTCTGGCGCAGACTGCACGAGGATCTCGAGACCGCCCGCACGCACGATCCGGCGGCCCGCTCCAGCGTGGAGATCGTCCTGAACTACTCGGGGCTCCACGCCATCTGGGCGCACCGGCTGTCCCACCGACTGTGGCAGAACCCCGACCGTCGGCTGCTGGCGCGCACCGTGTCCCAGCTGGCGCGCTTCGCCACGGGCGTGGAGATCCACCCCGGCGCCACGATCGGTCGGCGTTTCTTCATCGACCACGGCATGGGCGTGGTGATCGGCGAGACCGCTGAGATCGGTGACGACGTGATGCTCTACCACGGTGTGACCCTGGGCGGGCGGTCCTTGGCGCCCGTGAAACGCCACCCCACGGTGGAGGACCGGGTCACCATCGGTGCGGGTGCCAAGGTGCTGGGGCCCATCACGGTGGGGCGCGACTCTGCCGTGGGCGCCAACGCCGTGGTGGTCAAGGACGTCCCCGCGGACTCGATCGTCACCGGCATCCCCGGCAAGGTCCGCCCCCGCACGCCCGAGAAGAAGGCCCCTCTCGTGGACCCCGCCGCGTACGTGGACCCCGCCATGTGGATCTGACGCGGCGGCACTGCACCTGGCTCCAGGAATGCGCAACGGGCCGGGTTCCCCGCGGGGAACCCGGCCCGTTCTCATGCGCTGCGTCCCACGACGACGCCGCGCGACCGCCTCAGGAGACGACCTCGGAGCGGTCCCCGCTCCACAGCACGTGGAAGCTGGAGTCCGGGTCGTCAACGCGCTTGTACGTGTGCGCCCCGAAGTAGTCGCGCAGCCCCTGGGTCAGTGCCGCGTTCAGGCGCGGGCGGCGCAGGGCGTCGTAGTACGCGAGCGCGGACGAGAACACCGGCGCGGGAATGCCGCGCTCGACGGCGCGTGCCACCACGCGGCGCCAGGCCGGCAGGGCGTCCTCGATGGACTGCACGAACTCCGGCGCGAACAGCAGGTTCAGCGGGGCCTTGTCCCCCTCGTAGGCGGCCATGATCACGTTCAGCAGCTCGGCGCGGATGATGCAGCCGTTGCGCCACAGGCTCGCGATCGAGGCGAGGTCCAGGTTCCAGCCGTACTCGCGTCCGGCCATGGTGAGCATGTCCAGGCCCTGGGCGTAGGAAACCAGCTTGGACGCGTAGAGCGCCTTGCGGACGTCGTCCACGAACTCCGGGTCCTTCACCACGTCCTCGGTGGTGTCACCGATGCCCGCGGGCAGCACCTCCTGGGCCTCCTTGCGCATGGCGGGTTCGGAGGAGGACAGCGCGCGGGCGAACACGGACTCGGCGATCGCGGTGACCGGGGAGCCGAGCTCCAGGGCCTCCTGCACGGTCCAGCGCCCGGTGCCCTTCTGGCCCGCGGCATCCGCGACGATGTCGATGAACGGCTTGCCGGTCTTCGGGTCCACCTGGCGCAGCACCTGCGACGTGATCTCGATCAGGTAGGAGGACAGTTCGGTGGTGTTCCACTCGTCGAACACGTCCGCCTGCTCGGCGGGCTCGAGCCCGGCCACCGAGCGCAGCAGCTCGTGGGCCTCGCCGATCACCTGCATATCCGCGTACTCGATGCCGTTGTGCACCATCTTGACGAAGTGCCCGGCGCCGTCCGTGCTGATCCACGCGCAGCAGGGAGCACCGTCGTCGGCCTTGGCGGAGATGTCCTCGAGCATGGGCCCCAGTGTGCTGTACGACTCCTCGGAGCCACCCGGCATGATGGAGGGGCCGTTGAGGGCGCCCTCCTCGCCACCGGAGACGCCGACGCCCACGAAGTGCAGCCCGTTCTGCGCGCACTCGCGCTCACGGCGGCGAGTGTCCTGGAAGTAGGAGTTGCCGCCGTCGATGATGATGTCGCCCTCGTCCAGCAGCGGGGTGAGCTGCTCGATCACGGAGTCCACAGGCGCACCCGCCTTGACCATGACCAGCACGCGGCGCGGGCGCTCGAGGGAGTCCACGAGCTCCTGCATGGTCTCCGTGCGGATGAAGTCGCCCTCGGAGCCGTGCTCCTCGATCAGCGCATCCGTCTTGGCGGACGAGCGGTTGTGCAGCGCCACGGTGTAGCCGTGGTGCGCGAAGTTGCGGGCAAGGTTGGCGCCCATCACGGCAAGGCCGGTGACACCGATATCAGCTTTCTTTTCTGCAGCCATGGTTCCTAGCCTACGCACCCGGACCGACAGCGCGCAGACCCGTGCATGGCGCGGGTGGGTGGGCACGCAATGCGAAAAACCCCGGAGCCGTGTGGCTCCGGGGTTCCCCTCGCGGTGGAGACCGACGGAATCGAACCGCCGTATCTGTCACGCCCGAAGGCGATCAAGCGCACCAGCGTCCCCTGGTGAACAGCTGCGGTCTCCCGCGTACTGCCCCATCATCTTAACGCCAGGTAACGCGCTCGTGTCAAACCGGATAGCTCCGTATGAGCGGCACGTGTGCAAGCTCACCCCACCCGTCCTGGGCGGGGACCCGACCGAACGGTAGGCTGACTCCCAATCGGGTGCTGGCAGCTGCTCCAGTCGTGCCCACCCGATCCCGGGCCTTTAGCTCAGCTGGTAGAGCGCTACGTTTACACCGTAGATGTCGTCGGTTCGATCCCGGCAGGGCCCACCAGCGCACGCCCCGCCCGTCCTCGCACGGGCGGGGCGTGCGCATCTCCGGGTCCCCGACCCGTGGTGCACGGGAGTCCGCAGCCGTGGCTCTGTCCACAGACGGGCCCGCACCCCTTCTCGGTGGTTTCCCCGCGTGTCTAGCGTGGGCGCGTGAACACACTCACGGGGATCATGGGCGGGCAGAGCGGCCCGGGATGGACACGGTGCTGCGCGGGCGGGAGCGGCGAGCCGGCGCGGGGAAGAAGGGCCGCCGCGAGCACGCCCCGGGCGACCGTGCCACCGGCCGGGTGCCCGTGCGGCGTCGCCTCTCGTCCCTGTGCGGGAGCGGTCTCGTGAGCGGCCCGTCGCGCGCCCGGGTGGCCCCCTACCGACCGGGGCGCCCCTCGAGGAGGCGTGCCAGCCCAGCGTCCGTACTGGAGCGGCTCGTGGCGTGGCTCGTGTGGCCCGTGGTCCTGGGGCTCCCGCCACTGCTCTTCAACCTGCGGGTGGGCTTCGGGCTCGAGGGACTCCACGCGGTCATCCACCTCGTCGTCGGCCTGCCCATCGCGTGGATCGCGGGCGCGGTGCTGGCCATTCTCGTGACGGCGCGCGCCTGCCTGGTGATGCCCTACGCCGCTGGGGCGTGGAGCACGGGCTTCCTGCTGTTCCACTGGCTGATGCAGATCCTCCTCGGACTGGCACTGGGGGATGTTGTAGACCCCCGCGGAACCACGGTTCCCAGTCCCCTGGAACGGTGGGGTCTCACGCAGCGCACGGCGGACGAGGTCTCCCTGGTCACCTTCCACGGTGCCTGGATCGGCGCACTGGCCGCGCTGATCGCGGCGATGGTCGAGTTGGGTACGGTCCCCCGGCGGCGTCCACAACATCCACCCGCCACGCCTGCCGGCTGACGCCGCCCGTGCCGGCGCGCGCGACCGGTGCGGGGCCACGGTCGATCCGGTGACGCCCCGGGTCAGTCGGCGGGTGGACGCCACATCCCGATGGCGGGCACTGTTCCGCGGCAGGCAATGGGACCGCGCGAGCGGAAGCCGAATCGTTCGTAGTACGGAACCAGGCCGGTGGTGGAAGCCTCCAGGTAGGCTCCGGCGTGCTGCCGGTCGATCTCCAGGAGGCGGTCCTCGAGCAGGCGGGATCCCACCCCGGTGCCCTGGGCGGGCGGCACCGTGGCCAGCGCCTTGAGGTACCAGTGGGGGGACGTCGGCTGCGCGCGCTGCGTGAGGTACTCGGTCGCGAGTGCGTCCGGGAAACGGGTGCGGAAGACCCGGGCGTAGGTCGCCACACCGGGGAGCATCCGGTACAAGGAGACCTGAGTGCCCGGGGCGGCCCAGAGCGCCGCACCGAGCGGCTGGTCCTCCCCCGGCGGCACCGCCAGGTAGACGTGACCGCCCACCGCGAACGCCTCCCGCACGACGCGTCGCCACAGCAGGGTGAGGGCCTCGAGCACATCGCCGTGGGGCAGCAGTCCGACCACGTGGGGATCGGTGGCGAACGCCTCGGCGAGCACCGCAGCGACCGGCTCGGTGTCCGCGCGGGACGCGGGGACGATCTCGAGCTGCGGTGCGGGATGGACGGAGCGATGGTGGTTCTGCGTCACACGTTCAGGCTAACAGTTGATGCATCACGGACAGCACCCTCCGCGCCTGCGTCCCCGGTCTGACCTGCGGCGGAACCGGCGCGCGCCCACCATGGCCGGTGGCGTGCCTACAGCAGCCGCGGCTGGGTGACCGTGTCCGCGGACTTCTTCGCCCGACGACGCCGCGGGGCCGGCTTCTCCTCGTGGTCCTCGTCGGTGCTCCCCGGGCTCTGCGCGGGCTCCGGCTCGGCGCCCGGTGCGTCGCGGCGCGCGGCGCGACGTCGTGCGGCGGGTGCCGCGGCGGAGCGCGCTGCCGGCGGGACGAGCGTCTGCTGTCCCGCAAGCTCGGCCTGCTGGTCCCGCAGTACGTCGATCGCGCGCTCGAAGTCCTCCAGGTCCTCGAACGCCTGGTACACCGAGGCGAACCGGAGGTAGGCCACCACGTCCAGGCGGCGCAGCGGCGGAAGGATCGCGAGGCCCACGTCGTGCGCCTCCACCTCCGCGCTGCCGGACGCCCGGATGGACTCCTCGACCTCCTGCGCGAGCATCGCGAGGTCGTCCTCGCTCACGGGCCGCCCCTGGCACGCCTTGCGCACGCCGTTGACGATCTTCTGCCGGTCGAACGGCTCGGTGACCCCGGAGCGCTTGATCACGGAGATCGACGTGGTCTCGAGCGTGGAGAAGCGACGGCCGCACTCGGTGCAGCGGCGGCGCCGTCGGATGGACGTGCCGTCGTCCGACGTGCGGGAGTCCACGACCTTGGAGTCGTTGTGGCGGCAGAACGGACAATGCACGGCTCAGCCTTTCCCGTGGGTGTCGGGGGATCCGGTGCCGGGCGCGTCCGGGACGCGGGCGGCGTCGCCCGCACGGGACGCGGGGTCGTCCTCCGCCCCGGGGGTGGGGCGCGGGGTGGCGCTGGTGGCGGCTGCGGACCCGTCTGCCCCGTGGGCACCCGCGGCGACGTGGTCCTCCGAGCGGAGGGCCACGGCGCGGCCGTGCGCGGGCAGGTCCTCACTGCCGGACAGGGCCACGATGTCCCCCTCCAGCTCGGCGAGCGCCTCACGCGTGTACTCGACCACCTGCACGGCCTTCATGAAGGAGGCGGCCTGAAGCCCGGACGCGAACACCGCGGTGCCGCCCGTGGGCAGCACGTGGTTGGAGCCGGCGGCGTAGTCCCCCAGCGGCACGGGACTGTACGGGCCCACGAAGATCGCCCCGGCGTTGCGGACCCGCGCGGCCACCTCGCGGGCGTCCCGGGTGTGGATCTCCAGGTGCTCCGCGGCGTAGGCGTCCGCCACGGCGATCGACTGCTCGAGCCCGTCCGTGAGCACCACCCCGGACTGCGGACCACCCAGTGCCGTGGTGATCCGCTCGCAGTGCCGTGCCTCCGGCACCTGCGCGGACAGCTCCCGCTCCACGGCCCGGGCCAGGTCCGGGGAGTCGGTGATGAGCACCGACCCGGCCGCAGGATCGTGCTCCGCCTGGGAGATCAGGTCCGCGGCCACGAACCGGGGATCTGCGGAGTCGTCCGCGAGCACGGCGATCTCGGTGGTGCCGGCCTCAGCATCCACTCCCACCAAAGAACGCAGCTGGCGCTTGGCCGTGGCCACGAAGATGTTGCCGGGGCCGGTGAGGGTGTTCACGGGTTCCAGGACGTCCTGGCCGTCCGTGACGCCCAGTGCCATGGCCGCGAGGGACTGCGCGCCGCCCACGGCCCACACCTCGTCCACGCCGAGCAGCCCGGCCGCCCCCAGGACCACGGGGTGCGGCAGCCCGCCGAACTCCTTCTGCGGTGGCGAGCACAGCACCACGGACTCCACGCCCGCGGCCTGAGCCGGCACCACGTTCATCACCACGGAAGAGGGGTACACGGCCAGTCCCCCGGGGATGTAGAGGCCCGCGCGGCGCACCGCGGTCCAGCGGTGGCGCAGCACCGCCCCGGGCGCCACCTCCACCTCCACGTCCCGCGGCCGCTGCGCCTCGGCGAACGCCCGGGTCCGCGCGATGGCGGTCTCCAGGGCACGTCGCACAGCCGGGTCCAGCTCCGCCACGGCCCGCGCGATCTGCTCGGGGGCCACGCGGATGCGATCCTGCTCCACACCGTCGAACCGGTGGGCCAGCTCGCGCAGCGCGTCCGCCCCGCGCGTTCGGACGTCCTCGATGATCCCCCGGACGGCGTCCTCGGCCGCGGAGACGGACGACGCCGCCTGGCGCGGCACCACCCGGCGCAGCTCGTCCCAGCCCAGATGCCTTCCGCGCAGGTCGACGACCCTCAGGTGGGTGCCAGCGGGGCCGGAGGACGGGGTGGTGTGGGGTTGCGCGTTCACCGTGCCAGTCTACAATCGCGCGTCAAAGCCGCCCGGGACGCCCGCGCACGGTTGTCCATGGAGGTGACGCGGATGCGACGCCACCGCGAGCGCGGAGGACGCCGGGGCGCTCAGGCCTCCAGGCAGGCGGGGCCGAGCAGCACCTTGAGGTCCCCGAACAGGGCGGGTGACGGGTTCACCCGGTACTCCGGGCCCAGCCGCATCACCTGGATGCTGCGCCGGGTGCCCAGGTGGATCCGCACCTCGGAGTCCCCCTTGTGGTTGCGCAGCACTTCCCCGATCTGGCGGATCGTGGCCTCCGTGGCGCGGTGCTCGGGAAGGGCCACGCACACCGGCCCGGAGGAGCCGTCCACGCTCAGCTCGGGCACCGTGAGCTCCTGCGCGGAGATGGTGATCGAGCCGTCGTCACGGCGCTGCATCCGACCCTTGATCACGCAGATCAGGTCCTCCGCGAGCACGCCCGCGATCGGCGCGTACGCCTTGCCGAAGAACATGACCTCGATCGAGCCCGAGCGGTCCTCGAGCTCCACGCGGGCGTAGGCGTTGCCGGAGGACTTAGCGATCCTGCGGGACAGGGAGGTGATCATGCCGCCGATGGTGACCACGGCGCCGTCGGGTCGGGTGTTCTCCTCGGTGAGCAGCGGGGCGATCGCCGTGTCCGTGTACTGGCCCAGGGCGTCGTCGAGACCGCGCAGCGGGTGGTCCGAGACGTAGAGGCCCAGCATCTCGCGCTCGAAGGCGAGCAGGTCCTTGCGCTCCCACTCGGGGACGTCCGGGACCTCCACGGAGAACGTCTCCTGGTCCTCGTCCTCGGAGCCGCCCATCGAGAAGATGTCGAACGTGAACTCGCCGTTGTCCTCCTTCTTCTTCTGCGCCACCACGTCCTCGACCGCCTGCTCGTGGCACATCACCAGGCCGCGGCGCGTGTGCCCGAGCTGGTCGAACGCACCGGCCTTGACCATGGACTCGATGGTCCGCTTGTTGCACACCACCGCCGGGACCTTTGCCAGGAAGTCGTTGAAGGACGTGAACTTCCCCTGCTCGTTGCGGGCGTCCACCATGGCCTGCACCACGTTGGCGCCCACGTTGCGCACCGCGCCCATGCCGAAGCGGATGTCGGTGCCCACGGGGGTGAAGTTCAGCTCCGACTCGTTCACGTCCGGCGGCAGCACCGTGATGCCCATGTGACGGCACTCGGTGAGGTACATGGCCAGCTTGTCCTTGTCGTCGCCCACAGAGGTGAGCAGAGCCGCCATGTACTCGGCCGGGTAGTGCGCCTTGAGGTACGCGGTCCAGTACGAGACCAGCCCGTAGGCCGCGGAGTGCGCCTTGTTGAACGCGTAGTCCGAGAACGGCAGCAGGATGTCCCACAGCGCCTTGATCGCGGCCTCGGAGTAGCCGCGGTCCACCATGCCCTGGTGGAAGCCCTGGTACTGCTTGTCCAGCTCCGCCTTCTTCTTCTTGCCCATGGCTCGGCGCAGGATGTCCGCCTGGCCGAGCGAGTAGCCCGCGACCTTCTGGGCGATCGCCATCACCTGCTCCTGGTACACGATCAGGCCGTAGGTGGTGCCCAGGATCTCCTCGAGCGGCTCCGCGAGCTCGGGGTGGATCGGGGTGATCTCCTGCGCGCCGTTCTTGCGCAGCGCGTAGTTGGTGTGGGAGTTCGCACCCATGGGACCCGGCCGGTAGAGGGCGATGGTCGCGGAGATGTCCTCGAAGTTGTCGGGGCGCATGAGCTTGAGCAGCTGGCGCATGGGCCCGCCGTCCAGCTGGAACACGCCCAGGGTGTCCCCGCGGGCCAGCAGCTCGTAGGAGCCGGGGTCGTCGATGGGCAGGTGCTCCAGGTCCAGCACGAAGCCGTCCCGGTTCAGCGTGATGTTCTCCAGCGCGTCGGAGATGATCGTGAGGTTGCGCAGCCCCAGGAAGTCCATCTTGATCAGCCCCAGGCCCTCGCACGTGGGGTAGTCGAACTGGGTGATCACCTGCCCGTCCTGCTCGCGGCGCATGAGCGGGATGATGTCGATCAGCGGGTCCGAGGACATGATCACGCCCGCGGCGTGCACACCCCACTGGCGCTTGAGCCCTTCCAAGCCCTGGGCGGTCTCGAAGACCTTCATGGACTCGGGGTCGTCCTCGAGGACCTCGCGCAGCTCACCGGCCTCGTCGTAGCGCTTGGCGTCCTTGTCGTAGACGTCCTGCAGGGAGATGCCCTTGCCCATGACGTCCGGCGGCATGGCCTTGGTGAGCCGCTCCCCCATGGAGAACGGGTAGCCGAGCACGCGCGAGGAGTCCTTGAGCGCCTGCTTGGCCTTGATGGTGCCGTACGTGACGATCATGGCCACGCGCTCGTCGCCGTACTTCTCCGTGACGTAGTGGATCACCTCGGAGCGGCGGCGGTCGTCGAAGTCCACGTCGAAGTCGGGCATGGACACGCGGTCCGGGTTGAGGAAGCGCTCGAAGATCAGCCCGTGCGCGAGCGGGTTCAGCTCGGTGATGCGCATGGCGTACGCCACCATGGAACCGGCACCGGAACCACGGCCGGGACCCACGCGGATGCCGTTGTCCTTGGACCAGTTGATGAAGTCCGCGACCACCAGGAAGTAGCCGGGGAAGCCCATCTGGATGATGATCTTCTTCTCGTACTCGGCCTGCTCACGGACGTCGTCCGGGATCCCGCCCGGGAAGCGGTAGTGCAGCCCCTTCTCGACCTCCTTGATGAACCACGAGGTCTCGTCCTCCCCCTCGGGCGTGGGGAAGCGCGGCATGTAGTTGGCGGAGGTGTCGAACTCCACCTCGCAGCGCTCGGCGATCTCCAGGGTGTTGTCGCACGCCTCCGGGAAGTCCCGGAACAGCTCGCGCATCTGCTCGGGGGACTTGAGGTAGAACTCGTCCGCGTCGAACTTGAAGCGCTTGGGGTCCTGCAGCGTGGAGCCGGACTGCACGCACAGCAGCGCCGCGTGGGACTTGGCGTCCTCCGCGTGCGTGTAGTGCAGGTCGTTGGTGGCCACGAGCGGCAGGCTGAGGTCCTTGGCCAGGCGCAGCAGGTCCTGGGTCACGCGCTTCTCGATGCCCAGCCCGTGGTCCATCAGTTCGCAGTAGAAGTTCTCTGCGCCGAAGATGTCGCGGAACTCTGCGGCGGCCTTCACGGCCTCGTCGTACTGGCCCAGCCGCAGCCTGGTCTGCACCTCGCCGGACGGGCAGCCCGTGGTGGCGATGAGCCCCTTGCCGTACTGGTTGAGCAGCTCCCGGTCCATGCGGGGCTTGTACAGCTGGCCCTCCAGGGACGCCTTGGTGGATGCGCGGAAGAGGTTCTGCATGCCCTCACTGGACTGCGCCAGCAGGGTCATGTGGGTGTAGGCGCCGGCGCCCGAGACGTCGTCGCGCCCGCCGTCCGCGAACTTGACGCGGGTGCGGTCCTGGCGGGCCGTGCCCGGCGTGAGGTAGGCCTCCACGCCGATGATCGGCTTGATGCCGGCCGCGCGCGCCTTGTTCCAGAAGTCGAACGCTCCGAACACGAACCCGTGATCCGTGGTGGCCAGCGAGTCCATGCCCAGCCGGTGGCACTCCTCGAAGAGGTCGTTCAGGCGCGCGGCACCGTCCAGCATGGAGTACTCGGTGTGCACGTGGAGATGGGTGAAGCCTTTTTTGCCGGTCGCCGAAGTCACCCGACCATTCTAGGCCGCGGCCCGGACGTCCCCGCCCGCCCGGTGGCGGAGATCCGTCACAGCTGCGGACCGCCGTCGCGCAGCGTCTCCACCGCGTAGGCGAGGTCCGTGGGGTACGGGCTCTCGTACTCCACGTACTGACCGGTGGCGGGGCTGGTGAAACCCAGGCGCTTGGCGTGCAGCCACTGCCGGGTCAGGCCCAGACCCGCGGAGAGAGCGGGGTCCGCGCCGTAGGTGAGGTCCCCGCAGCACGGGTGCTGCAGCGCGCTGAAGTGCACGCGGATCTGGTGGGTGCGCCCGGTCTCCAGGTGCACCTCCACGAGGGACGCCCGCCCGAACGCCTCGAGCACCTCGTAGTGGGTCACCGAGTTCCGCCCGTCCTCCAGCACGGCGAAGCGCCACTCGTGGCCGGGGTGGCGTCCGATGGGAGCGTCGATGGTGCCCTTCAGCGGGTCCGGGATGCCCTGCACCACGGCGTGGTACACCTTGGTCACGGTGCGCTCCTTGAACGCCCGCTTGAGCTGGGAGTAGGCGCTCTCGTCACGGGCCACGACCATGAGACCGGACGTCCCCACGTCCAGCCGGTGCACGATTCCCTGGCGCTCGGGAGCGCCGGAGGTGGCCACGGAGATCCCCGCTCCGGCCAGGGCGCCGACCACCGTGGGTCCCTTCCACCCGGGAGACGGGTGGGCCGCCACACCGGCGGGCTTGTCGATCACCACGTACGAGGCCTCCGAGTGCACCACGCGCAGGTCCGGGACGTGCTGCGGGGCGATCCGGTGGGGATCCTCGGGCACCGGGACCTGCACCGTGTACGTCTCGGACGAGGCCACGCGGTGCGACTTGCCCACCGGTCTGCCCCGGAACCCCACCCGGTCCTCGCCGCACAGCTGGGCCGCTGCAGAACGGGACAGACCCGTCCAGGCGGCCACGGCGGCGTCGAGCCGCAGCCCGTCCTGCTCCTGCGAGACCGTGAACCGGGCGTCGTCGAACTCGGGCTCCGAACCCGTGGGGCGCGTGCGCTCAGCCACCACGGGGCGCCGCCATGTCACGGTCCTTGAGGATCAGCACCATGATGATGCCGATCCCCACGGTCACGCCGCAGTCCGCGATGTTGAAGATCGCGAAGTGCGGCACGGCGATGAAGTCCACCACGTGGCCCACGCCGAAACCGGGCTCACGGAACAGCCGGTCCGTGAGGTTGCCCAGGGTGCCCCCGAGCACGAGGCCCAGGCCCACGGCCCACCACGGGTCACGCACGCGGCGCAGGGCCCAGAGGATGCCCACGGACACCACGGCCATCACCACGGTGAAGATCCACGTGAACTCCGAGCCCAGGGAGAAGGCGCCTCCGCTGTTGCGGATGTGCTCCCACCACAGCAGCCCCGGGATCACGGGATACTCCACCCCGGGCACCAGGCTGCTGACCACCCACAGCTTCACCAGCTGGTCCACGGCCCAGACCGTGGCGGCCACGGCCAGCGCCACGACGACGCAGCGGCGGCCGGTCCGCTGGGGAACCTGGGCCGCCGCTGCACCGGGCATGTGATCCGTCACAGGCGCTTACTTGGCGGTGCGCTTGGTGCCGGACGCCTGCGAGGGCGCGAGCGAACCGGTGTTGTCGAGGTCCTTCAGCTGAGTGTTCAGGAAGCTCTTGAGGTTGCCGCGGTAGTCGGACTCGAAGGTGCGCAGCTCGGCCACGGCCGCCTCCAGGTCCACCTTCTCGGCCTCGAGAGCGGAGAGGGTCTCCTCCTTGGTGCGCTTGCCCTCGGCCACGAGGTGGTCCGCCTGGGTGCGGCCCTCGGTGATCAGGCGCTCACGCTCGGACTGGCCCTGGGAGACGTAGTCGTCGTGCAGCTTCTGCGCCATGGCGAGCACGGCGGCCGCGGACTGCGTGGAGTCGGTGGAGGCCGTCCCCTCGGCCACCGGGCGGGCCGCAGTGGCCGACGGCGCGGAGTCGGTGCCGCTCGTGCCGGTTCCGGTGGTCTTCGGCTCGGCGGGAGTGGTGGTCTCGGCCGGAGCCGCTGCCACGGGCTCGGACACGGTCTCCTCGCGGGAGTCACGGCTCGTGGCCGCGGCCACCGTGGTGGCCTGGCCGGCGCCGGTCCCCTGCTCGGACACGGGGGTCTCGGCGGGCGCGTCCTCGGGGCGGCCGCCGAGGGTCTCCACCTGCTTGCGCAGGGTGTCGTTCTCCTGGTGCAGGCGGCGCAGCTCCACCACGACCTCGTCGAGGAAGTCGTCCACCTCGTCCTGGTCGTAGCCCTCACGGAACTTGGTGGGCTGGAACCGCTTGTTGATGACGTCTTCGGCTGTCAGAGCCATGGGTCTGTCTCCTCGTCTCGAACTGGAACCACCCGTGCCGGGGCGCTTCTCGGCGCTCCGGGGGTGGAGGGATTTCCGGCCCAGGATACAACTGCGCACCCGGGGCCGACGACTATCACGCGCGCAGCAGCAGTCCCGCCACGATCGACTGCAGGATGCTGAGCACGAAGACCAGGATCAGGAACCCGAGATCCAGGGCCACCCCGCCGAACCGCAGGGGCGGGACCAGCCTGCGCAGCGCGTTCATGGGCGGGTCGGTGAGCGAGTAGATCGTGGATGCCGCCACCAGCGCCAGGCCCTTGGGCCGCCAGCCGCGCGCGAACATCTGGACCCAGTCCAGCACGAGACGCCCGAGCAGGGCGATGTACAGGACGTGGACCACCAGGTAGATGATCGACAGCGCGAGGTGCACGGATCAGCCCTCGACCTGTTCGAGGGACGCGGGCTCCTCGTCGAGGTCGTCGCTGTGGCCCTGGTCCCGGACCTCCACGAAGGAGGGGGTCAGCAGGAACACCTTGGCGGTGACGCGCTCGATGGAGCCGTGCAGAGCGAAGACGAGCCCCGCGGCGAAGTCCACCAGGCGCTTGGCCTCGGCCTCGCCCATGTCGGAGACGTTCATGATCACGGGGGTCCCGTCCCGGAACGCCTCCCCGATGGACTTGGCGTCGTTGTAGGACCGGGGGTGCACGGTGGTGATGGTGCGCAATTCGTTCTCGTCCTCTCGGGAACTGGGTGCCCGCTTGATGGGGGTCACCGGGGCCCTGTACTCGGGGGAACGGCGTGCCACGGAGGTGCTGCCGTTCTCGCTCACGGCCAGGGTGGAGCCACCGGTGCTCTG
>NZ_JASDCY010000066.1:0-14654 GCF_030407675.1 Kocuria sp. APC 4018
CTCCACGGGGGTGGGGGTGTCGCTCAGGGGGTACTCGGTGTCGAAGGCCTCGTCCTCCGCCGCGGACAGCGCCTGCGGGGACTCGAAGCCCGTGAACGACCCGGTGGTGGGAACCACGGGCAGCGAGCCCGTGGCCTCGTGCACCGCGACCGGCTTCTGGTGTCCGGCGCGGTGGATCTTCCGGCGGTCCCGGGCGCGCCGCAGCTGCTCCACGAGCTTGCCGTACGCCTCGTCGAACGCGGCGAACTTGTCGTCGCTGCGGGCCTCCGCCCGCAGCACCGGTCCGCGGCCAACCACGGTGATCTCCACGCGCATGCCCTGGTGGCCGGAGGCACCGTTGTCCTTGGTGACTTTGACCTCGATGGATTGGACCTTGTCGCCGAGCTGCTGGAAACGCTCGCTCTTCTCCTCGGCGTACTCCTTGAATCGGTCCGGCAAAGTGACGTTGCGGCCCTGGATGTTCAGTTCCATGAGACCCTCCACATCTTGAGGATGGCGCGGGATGTGCTGCTCTCCCACACGGGACACCTTCATTGCTTCCCGTGGTCCAACGCTAGATGAAACCTCAGGGAAATTCACGGACAACAGGGTCCGACGTCTGGGAGTTCTCCCGGGGTGAACGCCCGGCCCGCACCCCGGCGATCGTGACCACCGCGGGCACGTGGGCGCCGGCCCTGGTGAGGCACCGGACGGCTTCCGCCATGGTGGCCCCCGTGGTGAGGACGTCGTCCACGACCACGCAGGTGCGTCCCCGCACGTCCTGGGCGCGCATCGACCCCCTCACGGCCCGCACCCGCTGCCTCCTCCCCCTGCCCTTCTGCGGACCTTGCGCGCCGCGAACCGTGCCTCCCCTGTGGCGCAGCGCGTGGTGCACGCGAGTTCCGGGAGGCAGCGCGGCGGCGTGGAGCAGGCAGGCCACGGGGTCGAACCACCGACGACGACGCGCGCGGGCGCTCGTGGGCACGGGCACCCACAGCAGCGGGCCGCGGCCGTGCTCCCTCACGTCCCGCGCCGCGGCGGCGAGGACAGCCCCGAGCACGACCCCGAGGACGGGGGCCAGATCGGTGCGACCACCGTTCTTGTACGCCAGCAGGCACGCCGCGAGCTCGTGCTCGTACTCCCCCGCCGCGAAGACGCTGACTCCCCGGTCCCGCAGCACCTCCGGCGCGGTGACCTGCCCGGGGGTGGCGGTGCAGCGGCGCAGCACGAGACGGCACGGGCGGCACAGCGTACGACCGGGCTCCCCGCACACCGCGCACGAGACGGGGAGGAACAGTTCCACGGCCTGTGCACACCAGTCGCCGAGGCGGGCGGCCGCGCGGTCCCAGCGCGCCCGGGTGCCGGCGGTGAACCACTGCGGTGTGACGGCCCCGCCCCACGAACCTGGCCGGGCGGCGTCGGCGTCCGGCCGTGGTGGCGCGGGGTGGCGGAGCGGGACGGGAACCGGCGGAAGACCGTGGCCGTGCGCGGCAGTGGTGCCCTGCAGACCATGGGTGCCCGGCGGTGGCGCTGGACGCGGAGCACGCACCGGGGCGGTGCCCGGGGGCCGGTACTGCCCTCGGCTCGGGGAGCCGGGGTGAGGCCCGGGTGCCGGGAGTGGGACCGCGGCAGAGCGCGGCGGTGGTCCAGTGCGGTCGGCTGTCATCCGTCCAGTCCAGCCCGAGGGTTCCGGAACCACCAGCCCGGACCGGCACTGGGCAGTGCCCAGCGCACGGTGGTGCCGGTGGTGTCCCGGGCCCCGGCGCGGTCACCCCGCGAAGGAGGTGTCCGTGACGTCCTCGCTCTGCAGCGCCCACGAGCTGCCGGTCAGCATGTAGAGCTTGCCGTCCGAGGCGCCGTAGACGGCGGCAGGTCCGTTGCCGCCCGTGATGGACGTGACGCCGGTGAGGGAGGGCAGGTCCTCGTAGGTCCCCGACACCGAGTACCGGCGGGGCTGGGCGTTGCTGTCCTGGTTCAGCGCCGTGGTCACGAACTCGTCCGAGCCGATCCACTGCGCCGTGTTCACGTCCACGTCCGCCGCCACGGCGTTGCCCTTCTCCAGCTCCACCGGCCGGCCGGAGTCATCACGCACCACGCCTGAGACCCACAGCGTGGAGCGCTGGGCGGACTCGTCCGTGGTGACCACCAGGGCGCGGTTGCCCTCCCTGGAGATGCGCAGTGACGCGACGTGCTGGTCCTTCAACCAGTCTGCTCCGACGGTGCGCCCGGAGCCTTCCGCGGCTGCCGGCGCAGCGTGGACCGTGCCGGAGCGGTCGGATCCCCAGACCCAGCCCTGCCGGTCGAAGCTGGGGCGGGTGAGCGCGGTGCCCGTCCAGCGACGCTGCGCCTGCTCGCCGGAGGACACCGTGTACATCGCGCCGCTCGCGGCATCCACGAACCCGAAGGTCGAGGCCTCGGTGTCCATCCCCGGCTTGGTGACCTTGGCCCCGTCCGGCAGGGAGAGACCGGGGACGAGCTCCGTCTGTCCTCCCTGGTAGAACGCCAGCTGGTTGTCCGAGACGCCGACCTGGCGGTTGGGCACGGTCACGGACCGCGTGGGGTCTGCCCCCTCCCGCCCCGAGGTGTCCACGGGCGCGTCGTTGACCGTGAGGTCCACGTCCTCCACGGACGGCACGGACTGCAGGGTGGCGCGCAGCTGCTGGTCCATCCGGCGGGCCTGCTCCACGTCCGCGGGATCGAAACCGGACATGCTGAGGTCCACCGCCGCGGTCCCACCGGACACGGGAACCGAGGACTTGGACAGGGTGGCGCTCTGCGGGAGCGCGCTGGACACAGCGTCCTCGAGGTTGGACGCGGGCCCGCTCAGCAGCGCGCGCACCGCGGCCGTGGACGCCGTGGGCCGCTTGGCGAACCAGCGCGGATCGGGGACCAGGGTGGTGCTGTCGTTGGCCGAGTAGAAGTACAGGTGCACGGGCGAGAAGATCTGCGCGAAGTCCGTGTCCGGGATGATCACGCCGTCCGGGGCCTGGGAGATGCGCCACTGACCGTCCACCGAGGTCAGCGCGAAGTCCAGCACGCGCGTGCTCCCCCGGGGCTGAGCCGTGCGCACCCCCTCGGAGTCCAGGACGGCACCCACTTCGATCGTGGTGCGGAACTCGCCCTCGTTCAGCCGCGGCACCGTGGTGGGCTCACCCGAGTGGATCAGCACCCGGGCGTCCGGCTTCCACGTGGTCGCCAGCTGCGGCGTGAGGTACTGGCGGGCGACCGAGTAGTCGTCCTGCGCCCCCACGCCCGCCGCCAGGAAGCCCTCCACGACCTCCTGGGCGGACGCACCGGGCCGCGGGGCCTGCGGGTTGTACGCCATGGCGCTCTGTTGGGACTGCTCGGTGGGTTCCACCACCTTGTGCACAGGCCCGGAACGGGGCATGGCCCCGCACGCGGACAGCGTCAGCGAGAGCCCCACGGCGAGGGCGGCTGCGGCGCACCGTCGACGGCGCGTGGTGCCGCCCACGGTGTCCGGGCGCCGGGGTGTGGTCCACCCGTGGTTCATGGTTTCTCCGTCCCGTCGCTGCGGCCAGCCGCCGTGGATCCGCTCCGTGGCCCGTCCTCGGTCCGGCCACCGTTCTCGTCCGGCGTGCTCCCGGCGTCGGACGACGTCGCCCGCTCGCCCCCGGAGCCGGCCCCCGGTGCCGGCGGGAACGCGATCAGCATCTGCCCCGTGTCCGGCTCCATGGCGGGCTGCACGGCCGGGGCCGTCAGCTGCAGCGATCCCGTGTCGGTGACCCGGGCGGTGGACTCGGTGAAGCTCTCGGCGGGCGGCATGTCCAGCGGGTTGGCCAGCTCGGGGTCCAGGGGCTGGGTGCGCAGCAGCGGCAGCGTGAGCCGGAAGCACGCCCCGTTGTCGGGCTCGGCCCACACCTCCAGCCGGCCGCCGTGCAGCCGGGTGTCCTCCGTGGCGATCGCGAGCCCCAGACCGGTGCCGCCCACGGTGCGCGCCCGCGCGGGGTCCCCGCGCCAGAACCTGTTGAACACCTTCGCGGTCTGCTCCTCGGTCATCCCGATGCCGTGGTCCCGCACCGCGACAGCCACGCAGTTCTCATTGGCGGCCACGTAGATGTCCACGGGTCGGCTCTCCCCGTGCTCCAGGGCGTTGGTCACCAGGTTGCGTAGGATCCGGTCGATGCGGCGCTGGTCCATCTGCACCACGCACCGGGTGAGGGTGGAACGCACGGTGAGCTCGGAGCCGGACCGCAGCACGATGGGGGCCGCGGCCTCCACCACGTCGTAGATGACGGAGAAGATGTCGGTGGAGGCCATGTCCAGGCGGGCGGCGCCGGCGTCGAAGCGGGAGATCTCGAGCAGGTCCGAGAGCATGGAGTCGAACCGGTCCACCTGGTTGTGCAGCAGCTCAGCGGAGCGGCGGTTGACGGGGTCGAAGTCCTCGCGGGCGTTGTAGAGCACCTCCGCGGCCATCTTCACGGTGGTCAGGGGCGTGCGCAGCTCGTGGGAGACGTCCGAGACGAAGGTCTGCTGCATCGAGGACAGCTGCTCCAGCTGCGTGATCTGGGTCTGGATGGAGTCCGCCATGCGGTTGAAGGAGCGGCTCAGCTGCGCCACCTCGTTGGCCCCCCGCACCTGCATGCGCACGTCGAGGTCTCCCTCGGACAGCCGTTGGGACACCCGCGCCGTGTTGGACACGGGGCGGACCACCTCACGGGTGACGTACCAGACGATGGTGCCCACGAGCAGCAGCAGCGCCACCATGGACAGCAGCAGCACCGCGTGGATCGAGTCCAGCGTGGCCTGCGGATCCGAGAAGTCGTACACGAAGTACAGCCCGTAGCGCGAGTTCTGGTTCAGCTGCACCACGTCCCCCACCACGATGACGGGCTGCTCGGCACCGTTCTCCGTCATCCGGGCCGAGGCCGGCTGCCAGTAGGTGCCGTCCGCGTTGGCCACGCGCTGCTGCAGCTGCTGCGGAACGGTGGCCGAGGTCATCCAGGAGCTCTCCGCCTGGACCCCCACGAAGGACTGCCCCGAGCCCTGGTCCAGGGGGATCAGGATCCACCGGTGGTCGGCGGCGTCCGTGTCCTGGCTCAGGCTCCCCATGGTCGAGTTGATCAGCGCCTGCACCTCGGTGCGGTCCGAGGCGTCCGAGGCGTCGAAGCTCGCCTGGGCCACGCTGATGTCCGTGCGCGCCTCCTCGAGCACCTGGTTCAGCCGGTCCGTGAACAGCCGGTCCGCAATCTGGTGGGAGAGGAAGCTGCCCGTGGCGAGGAACGCCACGGAGGTCAGCGTGAGGGCGATCGCGATGGCGCGGAACTGCAACGACTGCCGCCAGCGGCGGAACAGCACGCGGCGCCCCAGGCGGATCCTGCGGAACCTCTTGGGGCGGCGGCGCGGTGCCGGGGTCGACGCCGGCGGTGCTGCGCTCGCCGTCATTTATGCGGGTGCCCGCCGGCCTTGTACCCGATGCCGCGCACCGTGAGCACCACCTCGGGGTTCTCGGGGTCGCGCTCCACCTTGGAGCGCAGCCGCTGCACGTGCACGTTGACCAGCCGGTTGTCCGCCGCGTGGGGGTAACCCCACACGTCCCGCAGCAGCTCGTCGCGGCTGAAGACCTGGTGCGGCGAGCGCGCGAGGGTGGCGAGCAGGTCGAACTCCAGCGGCGTCAGGGAGATCTCCTCCCCGCCCCGGGTCACGGTGTGGCCGGTGACGTCGATGACGATGTCGCCGAGCGTGATCTCCTGGGTGGCCCCGCGGTCCATGGGACGCAGCCGCGCCTTGACCCGCGCCACGAGCTCGGCGGGCTTGAAGGGTTTGGGGACGTAGTCGTCCGCGCCGGCCTCGAGCCCGCGCACCACGTCCGCGGTGTCGGACTTGGCGGTGAGCATCACGATGGGCACGTCCGACTCCGCGCGGATCTGCTGGCACACCTGGATGCCGTCCATTCCGGGGAGCATCAGGTCGAGGAGGATCAGGTCCGGCTCCGACGAGCGGAAGACCTCACGGGCGCTCGAACCGTCGTAGCAGTACACCGGCTCGAAGTCCTCCGACGCCAGGATGATGCCGATCATCTCGGACAGCGCGGCGTCGTCGTCCACCACCAGAATTCTCGCCTTCATGGCCTGCCTTCGCCCTCGTTCCTGCTCCGGGGTCGGCCGCGGCCGACGACCCGCGTCCTGTGTGCCGATTCTACGGCCTGAGCGGGGTCAACCCTCGTTGCACGCCTCCGTGAGCGCGCCGCACGCCCCGGTCACCCGCCGCAGCGCGTCGGGCAGCTGCGGGGGCGCCAGTTCACTGATCCGGGACGACGGCGCCAGGATGGTTCCCAGCAGAGCCGCCGGTTCCATGCCCAGCTCGTGCCACGGACCGAGCAGCCGATCGACGACGGCGCGCGCCGGGGTCGGTGCGGCTGTCCCCGCGGCGTCGAAGCACAGCCGCAGTCCCGCCTCGCGCAGGCCCGCCAGGGGCTCCCACTCCCGCGTGCTCCCCGAGGGAAGGGGCACCACCACGGTGTCGGCACCGCAGCGGGGTGCCCAGTGCACGCCGGCCGCTCCGGCGTCGAGCACGACCGACGCGGCGCCAGCGTCACGGCACGCGCCGACCGCCGCGGTCAGGGCGGCCCGGACCTCCGGGCGGGGCACGGCACGCAGGGTCCGGTAGCCGCTCGCGGTGGGGATGGTGCCCTCCAGAACCCTGTCCAGCTCGGGTTCCGAGAGCACGAGCACCGCGCCGCGGCCGTCGGTGTTGCGCCGGAGCGCAGCCATCAGACCAGCAATCCCCGCGCACCAGGACTCCGTCAGGTCGCGCCGCGCCCCGGGGTCCGACTGCAGCTTCTCACCGTTGCGCACGTGGACGGTGGCCGCGAGCGACACCGGCCCCAGGAGGGTGAGCACCACGGGTGCGGAGTCCGCCCCGGACTCCGCACCGAGCACGTCGGCCACCGCGTTGAGGTCGCTCGCGAGCAGTCCGCGGGCCTGGCGGGAGTCGTCCCCGGCGACGCCGGTCACGCGCCAGCCGTGCGGCTGCCGGTCCGCGTGCAGGGACTCCAGGACCGCGCACGTGCGCGCCGCGAGCTCCGCGTGCGGCCCGCGGTCCGGTAGAAGAGGGACGGCCGCGCGGTGCGGGGCCCCGAGCTCGCCCCGCAGCACCGTGAACGTCTCCACGAGGTCCGTGCCGCGCAGGGGCCGGGTCAGGGTGGCGGTGACGGCGTCCGTGGCGAACCCGCTCATGCGTCCGTTCCGCGCTGGTGGTCCTCGGAGATGGCCTCGTGGTGGCGGATGACCTCGCTGATGATGAAGTTCAGGAACTTCTCCGCGAACTCGGGATCCAGGTGGGCGGCCACCGCCAGACTGCGCAGCCGCTCGATCTGGGCCTTCTCCCGCTCCGGGTCCGAGGGCGGCATGTCGTTCTCCGCCTTGAGCGTGCCCACCCGCTGGGTGGCCTTGAAGCGCTCGGCGAGCAGGTGGATCAGCGCGGCGTCGATGTTGTCGATCGTGCCCCGGATCGCGTCCAGCCGCTGCCGGGCGGACGCGGTGTCACCGAGCCCCGCCCCGCCCGCGGCGGGATCGAGGGGTGCGTGGTCTGCGGGATCGGTCGCGGAACTCATGACCACCACTCTAAACGGGGTCGCGGACCCGACCCCGCGCGCTCTTCGCTGGGCACCCGGCACCCGCCCCGGAGGGCGGGCGAGCCCTGGCACACAGCCCCGCGGCGTCGTCGTGACCGCCCCGCCGGCGGTGAACGGACTCCGCTCAGACGGACGCGTGGTGGGCGCGGTCCGCGAACGCGGCGTCGATCGTGGCCTGGCCGAGCACGCGGGTGCCCTGGTAGAGCACCATGGTCTGACCCGGGGCCACACCGCGCTGGGCCGTGTCCAGACGGACGTGCAGCCGCGGGGTTCCCTCGGAACGCGTGAGCCACGCGCGGGCCGGTGCGGGATCCCCGTGGGCGCGGACCTGCACGGTCACCTCGAACTCCTCGGAACGGGCCTCGGGGTCGTCGCCGAGTGCCGCGACCTCCCGCGGGGGCAGCCCGGCCCAGGAGGGACGGATGCCCTCCATGACGTCGATCGCGAGCAGCTGCTCGGGACCCACCACCACCTCGTTGGCCTTGGGGCGGATCTCCAGCACGAACCGCGGCTTGCCGTCCGGAGCCGGGCGGCCGATGTGCAGGCCGCGGCGCTGACCCACGGTGTAGGCCTGCGCACCCCGGTGCTCCCCGAGCTCGTTGCCCTCGGTGTCCACGATCCGCCCGGGGTCCAGATCCATGTGCTCCGCGAGCCAGCCGCGGGTGTCCCCGTCCGGGATGAAGCAGATGTCGTGGGAGTCGGGCTTCGTGGCCACGGACAGCCCGCGCTCCTCCGCCTCCGCGCGCACCTGCGCCTTGGAGGGGGTCTCGGCGAGGGGGAAGATCGCGTGCTCGAGCTGCTCGGCGGTGAGCACGCCCAGCACGTAGGACTGGTCCTTGGCCCAGTCCGCGGCGCGGTGCAGCTCCTTGTGGCCGTCCGCGTCCTCCACGACCTTCGCGTAGTGGCCGGTGCACACGGCGTCGAAGCCGAGCGCCAGGGCCTTCTCCAGCAGTGCCGCGAACTTGATCTTCTCGTTGCAGCGCATGCACGGGTTGGGGGTGCGTCCGGCGGCGTACTCGGCCACGAAGTCGTCCACGACGTCCGCCTGGAAGCGCTCGGAGAAGTCCCACACGTAGTACGGGATGCCGAGCTTCTCCGCCGCGCGCCACGCGTCCCGGGAGTCCTCGATGGTGCAGCAGCCGCGAGCGCCCGTGCGCAGCGTGCCCGGGGTCCGGGACAGGGCGAGGTGCACACCCGTGACGTCGTGCCCGGCGTCCACCGCACGGGCCGCGGCCACCGCGGAGTCCACACCGCCACTCATTGCTGCCAGAACGCGCACGGGGTCCCCTTCGGAAGGTTGTGGTTGGACGAGACGCCTTAACAACCCGCACCCCGGGGCGGCTATTCCCCGCGGCGCAGCGGCTCAGGACGTGAAGGACGCCGGCACGTGTCCGGACAGCCCTGCCGCGCGGGCCCGGGCGTGGACGTCCACGAGGGCGTCGAGGACGGTGTCCACGTCCTGCGACGTGCTGGAGTGGCCCAGGGAGAAGCGCTGCGCCCCGCGGGCGGTCTGCTCGTCCACGCCCATGGCGAGCAGCACGTGCGAGGCCCGGGGCACCCCGGCGCTGCACGCCGAGCCGGTGGACAGGGCCACCCCGGCGGCGTCGAACAGGAACAGCATGGAGTCGCCCTCGCACCCGGGGAACGTGACGTGTGCGTTGCCGGGCAGCCGGGTGGGGTGCTCCCACTCCTCGGCCGGGCTGCCGGGCTCTGGTCCGCGCAGCACCGCCTCGGGGACGCGTTCCCGGATGCCCGCCACGAGGGCGTCGCGCAGGGTGGCCCGGCGCAGGAACTCGTCCCGGAACCCGCGCTGCGCGGCCTCCACGGCCGCGCCGAAGGCCGCCGCGCCGGCGGCGTTGACGGTGCCCGAGCGGACGCTGCGCTCCTGTCCGCCGCCGAAGCTCGTGGCGGCGAGACGCACGGTGCGCGGCGCGTAGAGGGCGCCCACCCCCATGGGCCCGCCGAGCTTGTGCGCGGAGACCGCGAGCGTGCTGATCCCGGGCAGGTGGGCGTCCACGGGAACGGCGCAGAACGCCTGGACCGCGTCCACGTGGAAGGGCACCCCGGCGGCGTCGCACAGGGCGGCCAGCTCGGCCACCGGCTGCACCGTCCCCACCTCGTTGTTGGCCCACATCACGGTGACCAGCGCAACCTCCGCCGCGCGCTCGGCCAGCAGCCGTTCGAGCTGCCCGGGGTCCACACGTCCCGTGGCGTCGACGTCGAGCCAGACCAGCTCCGCGCCCTCGTGCGCCGCGAGCCACTCCGCGGCCTCGGACACGGCGTGGTGCTCCACGGCGGACAGGACGATCACGGTGCGTCGTGGGTCCGCCTCACGGGCGGCGCGGAACAGGCCGAGCACCGCCATGTTGTCGGCTTCGGTGCCCCCGGAGGTGAGGATGATCTCCACAGGTTCCGCGTTCAGGGCGGCCGCGACGGCGTCCCGCCCCGTCTCCAGCGCCATGCGCGCGGACCGCCCGCCGGAGTGCAGGGACGCGGGGTTGCCGCCCCGCCTGGCCTGCTCCAAGTAGGCCTCCACGGCCTCCGGCAGCATGTCCGTGGTGGCGGCGTGGTCCATGTAGACGCGGGGTGTGGGCATGGGCCCATCCTACGACCGGCGCCGCGCCGCCCACGGCCGGTCAGGCATCCTCAGGGGGCCGGGACCGCCGCGTGCGGGGCGCAGACGGGGCCTAGACTCGCAGCCATGCTCCACTTCGTCTTCCACACCCCCGAGATCCCCGGCAACACCGGCAACGCCATCCGGCTCGCCGCGTGCACGGGGGCCCGTCTGCACCTCGTGGAGCCGCTCGGCTTCAACTTCGACCACGCCAACCTGCGCCGCGCGGGCCTGGACTACCACGACCTCGCGGTGATGGACGTCCACCCCACGGTCGAGGCACTGTGGGACGCCCTCGGCGACGCGCGGGTCTTCGCGTTCACGTCCCACTCGAGCACGCGCCACACGGACGTGGCCTACCGGGACGGGGACGTCCTGCTGTTCGGACGCGAGTCCACGGGACTGCCGAACGAGGTGCTCGCGGACGAGCGCGTCCACGAGCGGGTGCGGATCCCCATGCTGGCGGGGCGCCGCTCCCTGAACCTCGCAAACTCGGCCTCGATCGCCCTCTACGAGGCGTGGCGCCAGCTGGGCTTCCCGGACGGGGTGTGATCCACGGGGGACGACGCCGCCCGGCCCGTTCCCTGCCGCCGCGCACCGTCCCTGGCGTGGCACCTGATGTGACGCGGCCCCTGCGGTGACGGACCGGTGGCTGCCGGCCCGTCACCGCAGGGACGCGGCTACTTCTTCTGGTCCGCGGCGTTGCCCACGGTCACGGTGGCCTTCTGCTCGTCGTTGCCGCGCTTGAAGACGACCTCGGCCTCCGAGCCCGCGGCGAGCTCGCGCACCCCTGCCGTGAGGGCGTCCGCGTCCGTGATCGGCTTGCCGTTGAAGGACGTGATCACGTCGTCGGGCTTCAGCCCAGCGTCCGCGGCGGGAGATCCGGACTCCACCGAGCGCACCTTGGCGCCGGAGGAGAACTGGTCCGAGGAGCTGCCGGAGGGCACGTACGGGGAGACCGAGGCGCCCAGGTAGCCGTGCGTGGCCTTGCCGTCCTTGATGATCTCGTCCGCCACGCGCTTGGCGGTGTTGGACGGGATCGAGAAGCCCACGCCGATGTTGCCGGACGCCGATGACTCGCCCGAGGAACCTCCCGCGGAGGCGATCGCTACGTTGATGCCGATCACCTCACCGGCGGAGTTCACGAGCGCGCCACCGGAGTTGCCGGGGTTGATGGCCGCGTCCGTCTGGATCACGTTCAGGTACACGCTGGACTTGGCGGACTGCGAGCCGGACTGCCCGTTGTCCGGGAAGTTGAAGAAGAAGTCCTGCGGACCGCCCGGGCTCTGCTGGGAGTCGTCCGGGGTGTCCTCGGCGGCCGAGGACGCCACGGCGATGGTTCGGTTGAGCGTGGAGACGATGCCGTCCGTGACGGTCCCGCTCAGTCCCAGCGGCGCACCGATGGCGATCGCGGCGTCTCCCACGTTGAGCTTGTCCGAGTCCCCGAGCACCGCGGGGGTCAGACCGCTGGGGTCGATCTTGATGACCGCGAGGTCGGACTCGGGGTCGGTGCCCACCACGGTAGCCTTGCGCACGGAGCCGTCAGCGGCCTGCACCTCGATCTTGGCGTCCGAGGCGGCACCGTCCAGGGTGACCACGTGGGTGTTGGTCAGCACGTGGCCCTGGTCGTCCAGCAGCACGCCCGAGCCCGTGCCGGCCTCGTTGCCGGACGCCGCGGAGATCGTGACCACGGACGGGGAGGCCTTCTGGGTGGCGGCGGTGATCTCGTTGACGGACTCGGTGTCGTTGACGATCACGGGCGAGCTGCTGGTGCCGCCGGTGGCGTTGTTGTCCCCCACCGCACCGGCACCGACCGCCACACCCGCACCGAGCAGCCCGGCGAGGGCCATCCCGGCGATCATGGTCCCTCCGGAGAACTTCCGCTTCGGTGCCGCCGCCCCGTCCTGGGCGGGATAGGCACCGCCTTCCTGCCCGTCCCATCCCGACCCCCCTGCCGCGGGCGGGTAGCCGGCCCCGGAGCCGTCGTCGTACCCCCCGCCGCTGTACGCTGCGCCGCTGTACCCCGCGCCGTCGTACGGTCCGCTCCCGTAGTGGCCGTCGGCGGGCGCGCCGTCGTACGAGGCGCCGCCGTACTGGGGGGAGCCCTCTGCCCCGGCGGGCGGGATCGGCCGGGTCTCCTGGGACTGCCACCCCGAACCGTCCTGGGGGTTCGTGGCACCGCCCTGCTGGCCCGCGCCGTACTGGCCGTACGGGGGCACCGGTCCCTGGGGATCGCCCCCGGTGCGCGGATCGTGGGAATCAGCCATATTCTCTCCTCGTAGAGCGGGGTACCGGTGACCGGCCCGACAGGTTGCGGACCACCAGTATGCCCGGTTCGACTGGGGCGGCGCTGGACGTCCTCCGCGAAGGTGCCACGACAACGCCGAGGGGTCCCGGACCACCGGCGTGTGACCCCGCTGACACCGACGCGTATCCTGTGAACCGGACGGCGGGACCTTCCCCGGGCGCACCGGGCGCCGCACGTCCACCGGGCTGACATCCAATCGGAACGAGGGTCATGACACCACGCACCGCCTGGCACCGCACGATTCCCGCCGCTCTGCTCACGGGCGCCTGCCTGGTGGCGGGCCCGGCCGCGCACGCGGAGCCGCCCTCCCGGGTGGATCCCGGCCAGCGCGTGGTGGACACCAGCGGCGCACTCGGGGACACCTCGGGCCTGCAGAACGACATCTCGGAGCTGGCGAACGAGCACAGCATCACCCTCTACGTGGTGTACGTGGACACCTTCACGGATCCCACGGACCCCGGTGAGTGGGTCCAGAAGTTCGCGAGGACCAACGGCTTCGGGACCAACGACGCCGTCCTGGCCGTGGCCACGCAGTCCAAGCAGGCGCGCTTCGTGGCCAACTCCTCCGGCCCGCTGTCGCGGTCCGAGCAGCAGAAGATCTACGACGAGCACATCGCGCCCGCGCTGCGCACCGGAGACTGGGACGCTGCCGCCCAGGGCGCCGTGGACGGGATCGACCGGGAGCTCGGCGGGGCGGGCGCCGGCGGCGCCGTGACCGGCCTGCTGCTGGCGGGCGGTGTGGCGGCCGCCGGGGTGGGTGCCGCAACCGTGATGCGCTCGCGGCGGCGTCGTGCGCAGGGCGGGCAGCCGGGCCCCGGCGGACCGTCCGGGGGCGAGGGCCCACGCGGTGGCGCGGCACCCCAGCGCCCGCTGGTCCCGCTGCCCGAGCTGCACAAGCAGGCCGGGTCCGCGCTCGTGGAGGCGGACAACGCCATCCAGCACTCGGAGCAGGAGCTCGCGTTCGCGCAGCTGCAGTACGGCAGCGAGCAGACGCGCCCGTTCGAGGAGGCGCTCGCGCGGGCCAAGGAGCACATGCGCGCCTCGTTCGAGCTGCAGCAGAAGCTCGAGGACCACATTCCGGACAGCGAGGCGGACCAGCGCGCGTGGCTCGGGGAGATCATCGAGCGCACGCGGCAGGCCCGCGCTCCCCTGGCCGAGCAGGAGCAGAACTTCGCCGGGCTGCGCCAGCTGGAGACGCGCGCCCCGGAGGCGCTCGAGCGCGTCCGCTCCGCGGTGGCCGCCACGGCGCCGCGGCTGCGGGACGTCGAGGCCCAGCTCGTCTCGCTGCACGGCGAGTACGACGACGCCGCTCTCGCGTCCGTCCGCGACAACGGCGAGCAGGCGCGGGAGCGGCTCGAGTTCGCCGAGGATGCCACTACCCGGGCGCAGCAGCACCTGGACGCGGGGCAGGTCTCCGAGGCCGTGCTGGACATCCGCGCGGCGGAGGAGGCGCAGGGGCAGGCCGCCCGGCTCGTCGACTCCGTGGACAACGCCCGCCGGGAGCTCGCCCGCGCGGAGGAGTCCCTCAAGGACGCCGTGAGCATCGCGCAGCGGGACGTCGCCGAGGCCGAGGGCCTCGTGCGGCAGGGCTCCCGCCCCGAGCTCGCGGGCGCCGCCGCCGGCGTGCGCTCCGTGCTGGAGACGGTCACGCAGCAGATGGCCACGGGCCGCTACGACCCGATCGGCTCCACCCGCCGGCTCGCGCAGGCCAAGGCGGAGCTGGACAAGGGACTGCAGGACGTCCGCTCCGCGAACGACCGCGCCCGCTCCGCACGGGAGACGCTCTCCCACGCCCTGGTGAGCGCCCAGGCCAGCCTGACCACCGCGTCCGACTACGTGTGGGCGCGCCGCGGTGGAGTGGGAGCGCGGGCCCGTACCGAGCTCGCCGAGGCCGAGCGCCACCTCGAGATCGCCCACGAGCTGCAGAACTCCGACCCCGAACGCGCCCTCAACGAGGCCAACCAGTCCATCCGTCTGGCCGACGCCGCCCAGCGCGCGGCGCAGCAGGACGTGGACCAGTTCACCTCCCCCATGGGCTACGGCGGCCCCGGGTACGGCGGAGTCGGCTACGGGCGCCGCAGCAACGGCATGGGCGGTGCGATGCTCGGCGGGATCCTGCTGGGCGGCATCCTCAACGGCGGGGGCGGCGGCTACGGAGG
>NZ_JASDCY010000067.1:0-14648 GCF_030407675.1 Kocuria sp. APC 4018
GTGACCGTCACCACACCCACCCCCGATCCGTCCCGCAGCGCCAGCGGCTCGCCGAGCCCGGGGCGGAGCTCCTCCGGGGGTGACGGCTCGTGAGCACCCTTGCCGCGCCGGCCGCCGCGCCCGCCCAGCACCCCGCCGTGCTGCCCAAGCCCCGGCGCATCACCGAGCTGATGCTGCTGCTGATGGCCCTGACCATCGGCGTGGGCGCCAACATCCTGGTGGACCCCGAGCAGCTGGAGAAGGACCCCACCCACATCATCGTGAGCGGGGCCGTCCTGGCCGGGGGCGCGCTGCTCGTGCACGTGGTGCTGTGGATCCGCGCCCGGTACGCGGACCCGTACCTGCTGCCCATTGCCGTGGCGCTCAACGGCCTGGGCCTGGCCATGATCCACCGCATCGACCTCTCCACGGGCCAGACCGCCGCGAACACCCAGGTGGTGTGGACCGCCGTGGCGATGGTCACGTGCTGCGTGGTGCTGTGGTTCCTCAAGGACCACCGTCGGCTGCGCAACGTCACCTACACCATGCTGCTGCTGTCCGTGGTGCTGCTCCTGCTGCCCATGGTTCCGGGGCTCGGCGTGGAGATCAACGGCGCCCGGCTGTGGATCTCCGTGGCGGGACGCACGTTCCAGCCCGGTGAGATCGCCAAGATCACGCTCGCCATCTTCTTCGCCGGGTACCTGTCCATGAACCGGGACCTCATCCTGCTGGCGGGGCGCAAGGTGGGGCCCGTGCGGCTGCCGCGCTTCAAGGACATCGCGCCCATGCTGGCCGCGTGGCTCATCGCGATCGGGGTGCTCGTGCTGCAGAAGGACATGGGCACGGCCATCATGTTCTTCGGCCTGTTCCTGGCCATGCTCTACCTGGCCACCGGTCGCCTGGGCTGGATTGTGCTAGGCCTCGTGCTCATGCTCGTGGGCGGTTTCGCCGCGAGCCGCATCTTCTCCCACGTGAGCCTGCGCCTGGACGCCTGGCTGTCCGCGTTCGACCCCGAGGTCTACACACGCTCCCCCGGGGGCTCCGCCCAGATCGTGCAGGGGCTCTTCGGCCTCGCCTCGGGCGGGCTCTTCGGCCAGGGGCTCGGGCAGGGCCGCCCGGACCTCGTCTCGTATGCCAACTCGGACATGATCATCACGGCGTTCGGCGAGGAGCTCGGCCTGATCGGGCTCTCGGCGATCCTGGTGATGTTCCTGCTCTTCGCCTCGCGCGGTCTGCGCGCGGCGCTCGGCACCCGGGACGCGTTCGGCAAGCTGCTCGCGGGCGGGCTGTCCGCGCTGATGGTGCTGCAGCTGTTCATCGTGGTGGGCGGCGTGACCCGCCTGCTGCCGCTGACCGGACTGACCACACCGTTCATGTCCGCCGGCGGTTCGTCCCTGCTCTCCAACTGGATCATCGTGGCCATCCTGCTGGCCATCTCCCACAGCGCCCGGCGCCCGGTGGCCACCGGCCCCGCCACGGACGAGGACCTCGCGACGGTCGAACGACGCCGCCGCGCCCGCGAGGAGCAGCGCGCCCAGGACGGGGACGCCGCCGAGCGGGAGCTGGCCACGCAGCCCACACCGTCCGCCGCCCTGGCCTCCTCCGCCGAGCCCCTCGACGCCGCCGCGCACGACGCCGCGGGGCCGGGCTCGGCCACCGAGGTGATGTCCCGTCTCACGACCCGCACGGACGCCGCCGAGCGCGGCACACGGGGCGAGGAGGGCGCAACGGCCCGCCCGGCGTCGTCGGCGGCCGACGACACCGCAGAAGCGAATTCGCGCACCGGACGCGCGGCCGACGAGGAAGGAGGGACTCCGTGAACAAGGCGATCCGCAGGATGTGGCTCATGGTCGCGGGCATCGTGATGGTGCTGCTGCTGACCCTGACGTACGTGCAGTTCTTCGCGGCCGATGCCCTCCAGGCCAACCCCTGGAACAACCGGACCCTCTACGAGCAGTTCGGCCAGGACCGGGGCTCGATCCTGGTGGACGGCCAGGAGATCGCCAAGTCCGTTCCGTCGAACGACGACTTCGAGCACCAGCGCGTCTACACGGACTCCCCGATGTACTCCAACCTCACCGGCTACTTCTCGCTGGTCTACGGCGCCACGGGGCTGGAGTCCGCCATGGGCGACGAGCTCTCCGGGGCCTCCGACGACCAGTTCTACGACCGCGTGGTCTCCCTGTTCTCGGGCGACCAGCCCAAGGGCGCGTCCGTGGAGCTGACCCTGGACTCAAAACTCCAGAAGGTGGCCTACAACGCGCTCGAGGGCCACAACGGCTCGATCGTGGCCGTGGACCCGAAGACCGGCGAGATCAAGGCCATGGTGTCCCGCAAGAGCTACGACGCGAACGCCATGTCCTCCCACAACACCGACGAGGTGGTGGCCGCGGCGGACCAGCTCAACGCGGATCCCGCCCAGCCCCTCGTGAACCGCGCGATCGGCGGCGACCTCTACGCGCCCGGCTCCACGTTCAAGCTCATCGACACCGTGGCGGCCCTGGAGTCCGGGAAGTACACCACGGACACCACGATCCCGAACCCCAGCGAGCTGCCGCTGCCGGACACCACCGTGACCCTGCCCAACTACCGCCAGGGTGGCTGCGCGGCCCGCTCGCAGGTGAATCTGCAGTTCGCCCTGGAGCAGTCCTGCAACACGCCGTTCGCCCAGATCGCGATGGAGCTCGGGCAGGACGAGATCCGCAAGACCGCCGAGAACTTCGGCTACGGCCAGGAGCTGAGCATCCCGCTGGAGGTGACCCCCTCGGTGTTCCCCGAGGAGATGAACCAGGCGCAGCTCGCCCTGTCCTCAATCGGGCAGTACGACGTCCGCACCACCCCGCTGCAGGTGGCCATGACCTCCGCGGCGATCGCCAACGACGGGGTGATGATGAAGCCCAGCCTGGTCAAGAACGTCCGTTCCTCGGACCTCTCCGTGATCGACGAGTTCAAGGCGGAGCAGCTGCGCCGCTCCACGGACGCGGAGACCGCGCAGACCGTGACCGAGCTGATGACCTCCGTGGTGGACAACGGCATCGCCTCCGGCGCGGCCGTGCCCGGCGTGAAGGTGGCCGGCAAGACCGGCACGGCGGAGACCGGCGAGGACGGATTGAACGATTCGTGGTTCACTGGATTCGCGCCCGCCGATGACCCCCAGTTGGCAGTGGCCGTGGTCGTCGAGGACGTGGACGTCACCACAGGGTCCACCGTGACCAGCCCCAGCGCACGGCAACTCTTCGAGGCGGTGTTGAACAAGTGAGACCATCGTCGAGCACCATTCTGGGCGGTCGCTACGCGCTCACGGAGCGAATTGCCATCGGTGGCATGGGCGAGGTGTGGAAGGCCAAGGACCAGGTCCTGGGCCGCATCGTGGCCGTGAAGATCCTCAAGGACGAGTACAACGGGGATCCCACGTTCCTGCAGCGGTTCCGGGCCGAGGCCCGTCACACGGCCCTGCTCAACCACCCCGGCGTGGCGAACGTCTTCGACTACGGCGAGGACGAGGGCTCCGCGTTCCTGGTCATGGAGCTCGTGCCGGGCGAGCCGCTGTCCAACATCATCGACCGGCAGAAGTCGCTGGACGCGGACACCGTGCTCAACTACATCGGCCAGACGGCGCGCGCCCTCGCGGCCGCCCACGCGCAGGGTCTGGTGCACCGGGACGTGAAGCCCGGCAACCTGATCATCACCCCGGACAACCGGGTCAAGGTCACGGACTTCGGCATCGCGCGCCTCGCGGACCAGGTGCCGCTGACGGCCACGGGCCAGGTCATGGGCACCGCCCAGTACCTCGCCCCGGAGCAGGCCACGGGCCAGACCGCCACGGGCTCCTCCGACATCTACTCGCTGGGCATCATCGGCTACGAGCTGCTCGCCGGGCGGCGGCCCTTCACCGGGGAGTCGCAGATCGCGATCGCCCTGGCCCAGGTCAACGACAACCCCCCGCCGCTGCCGGACTCCGTTCCGGAACCGGTGCGGGCGCTCATCATGTCCATGCTGGCCAAGGATCCCGAGGACCGGCCCGAGAACGCCGGCAAGCTCGCCAACGCCGTGGACGCCCTGCGCCGCGGGGACGTGGCCTCCGCCGTGACCATGGTGCCCGGCATGGGCCCGTGGCTGTCCGACACCGGGTCCGCCGACGACCAGCCCACCGAGGCGATGGCCCCGGTCTCCGGGCCGAGCACGCGCGCCATGCCCGGCACCGCCGGGTCGGCCTCCGCCGTCACGAGTTCCGCGGCCGCCGCGGACCGCCCGGACCCCCGGTACAGCGCCCACCCGTCCACGGCACAGTTCGACGCGGTGGAGCAGACCCGGGGGTCGGAGGGCTCGTCCGGCAAGAAGGCCAAACGGTCGGTGTGGGCGTGGCTTCTCCCCCTGCTCGCGCTCCTCGCGGTGCTCGTGCTCGCGGGCGTGTGGTTCTTCTCCACACGGGATTCCGCAGACTCCCCGGCACCGGGAACCGTGACCTCCTCCACCGTGACACCCACGCCGGAGAACACCGTGACCCTGCCCCAGAACATCGTGGGCCGGGACGCGGACCAGGTCTCCAACGAGATCACCGCCATGGGCGTGAACGTGGACAAGCGGTTGCAGCGGGACACCGGGCGGCCCGCCAACACCGTGGTCTCCTCGGATCCCGCGGGCGGCACGGACGTGGCAGTCGGCTCCACGGTGGTCATGTACGTGGCATGGGATCCCGCGGCCGCTCCGACCCAGGGCTCCGGTGGCGGAGCCACCCCGGCACCCTCGCAGCCCGCGCCCACGCAGGACCCGGACCAGGGGCCCGCGATCCCCGGCAACTCGGTCCCCCCTGCCGCTCCCAACACCGAGGGCAACGGCGCCACGAACGGCGCCGCTCCCGAGAACGGTGCCTCCGGCGGCACGCAGGGCGGCGGCGTCACCAACGGACAGGGCGTGCAGGCTGACGGCACCACGGACTCCACCGCCCCGCAGGACACGGGTGCCGTGGCGGCTCCCTCCCCCGGCACGGGCACGGACGGGTAGAGCACATGGGTGGGTCTTCGGTTCCCGAGCTGATCAACGACCGCTACCAGGTCGGCGAGGTCATCGGCCGCGGCGGCATGGCCACGGTGCACGTGGGCCAGGACGTCCGGCTGGGCCGCCAGGTGGCCATCAAGATCCTGCGCCCCGAGCTCGCGGCGGACGAGACCTTCCACGAACGGTTCCAGCGCGAGGCGCACGCGGTCGCGTCCCTGAACCACCACTCCATCGTGGCCATCTACGACACCGGCGAGATCCGGCCGCAGAGCCCGGACGGCGTGCTGCGGCCGTACATCGTGATGGAGTACGTGCCCGGGGAGACCCTGCGCGAGCTGATCCACGGCCCGGGCGTGGCCCCCGCCGAGGCCGTCGAGTACATGCTCGGGATCGTGGACGCGCTGTCCTTCAGCCACCGGGCGGGGATCGTGCACCGGGACATCAAGCCCGCCAACGTGAAGGTCACCCCGGACGGCAGCGTGAAGGTCATGGACTTCGGCATCGCGCGCGCCGTGGAGGACACCCAGGCGGCGCTCACGCAGTCCCAGGCGGTGCTGGGCACCGCGCAGTACCTCTCCCCGGAGCAGGCTCGCGGGGCCGCCGTGGACCCCCGCTCGGACCTCTACTCCGCGGCGTGCGTGCTTTTCGAGATGCTCACGGGCCGCGCGCCCTTCGTGGGCGAGTCCTCCGTGGCGATCGCCGCGCAGCACGTGCGGGACGCACCGCCCGCGCCGTCGGCCCTGAACCCGCAGCTGCCGCCCGCCGTGGACCGCTTCATGGAACGGGCCCTGGCCAAGAACCCGCAGGACCGCTTCGCGGACGCCGGTCAGATGCGCCGCGCCCTGCGGGAGCTCGGGGCCGCCCTGCCCGCCGATCTGGGTGCCACCCAGCCCATCAGCCCCACGGACGCCGCTGCCCTGGCGGACTCCCACACCAAGACCCTTCCCGCCGTGGGAGCCGCGGTCGCCGCCGGAGCCGTCACGGCGGCGGGGCGCAGCGAGGACACGGAGCCCACGCCGTCCCCGCGGCCCGGGCCCTTCGAGCCGGACGACGACGATGCCGACGTTCCCGAGCGGCGGCACGGGCGGCGTGGCTGGGTCGTCGTCCTGGTCGTCGTCCTGCTGCTCTCCCTGCTGGGGGCCGGAACGGTGCTGGGCGTGCAGTGGTGGCAGAGCCAGCAGGTGGAGCAGGTGGCCCGGGTGACCGTGCCCCAGGTCGAGGGCATGGACAGCACCACCGCCGAGAACACCCTGCGGGACGCGGGCCTGAACCCCACGTTCACCCCGGAGCACAGCGACACCGTGCCGGACAAGCACGTGATCGCCGTGTCCCCGGCCGCCGGCACCGAGGTGGACCGGGACTCCTCCGTGGTGGTGAGGGTGTCCGAGGGCCCGGAGAACGTGAAGGTCCCGGAAGACATCGTGGGCCAGTCCCTCGAGTACGCCCGAGAGTCCATCCAGCACGCCGGCCTCACCGTGGGCCCCGTGAGCACCGTCAACAGCGCCACCGTGCCGGCGAACGCGGTGATCTCCTCGGATCCCGCACCCGGCAGCTCCGTGGCCAGGGACAGCGCGGTGAAGCTGCAGGTGTCCTCGGGAAAGGTGACGGTCCCGGACGTGGTGGGCCGCAGCCGCGCGGACGCCGAGAGCGCCCTGCGCTCCGAGGACGTGCGGCTCAACTCCAACGTGGAGATCCGCGAGACGGAGGACGCGGAGACGGGAACGGTGCTCGCGCAGTCCGCCCCCGCCGGTTCGTCGGTGAGCCAGGGGTCCACCATCACGCTCACGGTCGCGAAGAAGACCGAACCGTCCCCCACACCGTCGCGGACCCCGGAGGAGCCCACGGAGCCCACGGCGCCCGCGGAGACGGCCACGGCCTCCCCGAAGCCCACCCGGCCGCAGCCCTCGGGCGGGTCCACGGCCTCGCGCGGCAGCGGCCGCTGACGTCAGCGGGACGTCTCCGTCGCACCGTTCTCCATCCGGCCACGGTTGCCGGCCCTGAGGCCGCTCCCGCGACGGCTCGTCGCAACGGCAGACAGTGGCAGACGCAGAAGACCCGCGGCCCCTCAAGGGACCGCGGGTCTTCTCATACGGGGCGCCACTCGGCGCAGCGGGTCAAGCCGTCATGAGCGGGGACAGCCCCGCGGCAGCGGCTGCGGCACCGTCCTGGCCGACCTCCTCGAGCCAGTTGCCCAGCATGAGGTAGCCGCCCTCGGTGAGCACGGACTCCGGGTGGAACTGCACGCCGTGCAGCGGGGCGGTGCGGTGCCTGAGCCCCATGACCACCTGCCCGTCGTCCGTGGTGGCGGTGACCTCCAGGCAGTCCGGGACGGTGTCCGCGGCCACGGCGAGCGAGTGGTACCGGGTGGCGGTGAACGGCGAGGGGACCCCGGCGAAGACGCTCTCCCCCTGGTGCACCAGCTGGGAGGTCTTGCCGTGCATCAGCTGCTGCGCGTGGCCCACGCGCGCCCCGTAGACCTCGCCCAGGGCCTGGTGGCCCAGGCACACGCCGAGCAACGGGGTGCGGGTGCGCTCCGCCCAGCGGATCAGGTCAGAGCACACGCCCGCGTCCGCGGGGGCTCCGGGGCCCGGTGAGAGCAGCACGCCCTGGTGCTCGCCCGCGAGGGCCGTGGCGGCGGGGACGTCGAGGTCGTCGTTGCGCACCACGGTGGTCTGGGCACCCAGCTGCTGGAGGTAGCCCACCAGCGTGTAGACAAAGCTGTCGTAGTTGTCCACGACGAGGATCTTCACAGACACTCAAGAACTCCTGCGCGTTCACCGGTTGAAAGAACTCGCGCAAGTCTACGCCCGCGCGGGCGATAGACTGAACGGCGATGTCACGCCGGGGCCGCCGCCCCGGAGTTCACCGGTGGGCGCCCGCGCGAGCCACGGACCCACCCGCACGGCGCCGGGTCGCTCCCGCGCTAGGAGGAATGATCAGCAGTGTCGCAGCCCAAGAAGCGCTTCGGTAGATCCCGCAACGCCCAGGACGAAACACAGCAGTTCAGCCTCACGGAGGAGGACCGCGAGCTCGCCGCCCTCGCCGCGGAGATCCTGCCGCGCAACAGCGCCGCGGCCTCCTTCGAGCGTGCGGCCACCCGCCAGGCCGGTTCCACCTCCGTCTCGGCGCGGGACGCGGTCACGGACACCGAGCTCGCCGGGGGCCCCGGAGCCGCCTCGGACACCGCGGCCGACCACGAGCCCGACGCTGCGGTCACGCCGTCCACGAAGCGCAGGAAGCGCGGGAAGAAAACGAGCGCGCAGACGTCGGCCACGGCGTCGTCGGATGCGGCGAGCACCACCGGCGCGGACCACGCCGCCCCGCAGGCCGCCACCGTGGGCGCCGAGGACACCGCGGAGGAGACCCCGGCGGAGGCCAAGGCCCGCATCAAGGCCGCCCGGCAGGCCAGGCGCCGCGAGGAGAAGGCCGCCAAGGCCGAGGCCCGCGAGCACCGCGCCACCGAGTACCGCCCCACGCCCATGTGGTTCAAGGTGATCATGATCGGCCTGATGATCGTGGGGCTGCTGTGGATCATCGCCTACTACCTGTTCCAAGGCCTGGTGCCCATCCCGGGGATCGGCGAGTGGAACCTGTTCATCGGTCTCGGGTTCATGCTCGCCGGGCTGATCATGACCACGCAGTGGCGATGAGCACGCCTCAGGGCCCGCGCCCCGGGGACCGCTCCGACCCCGAGGGATCCGGGACGACGCCACCGGGGCCCCTCACGGAGGCCGATGACCTCGAGGGCGGCTCTCGGACCGGGAGCGAATCCGGTCCCCGTGAGCACACCCCCCGGATCAACCCCGCGCGCATGGAAGTGCGGGTGCGCCGGATCGCGCTGCTGGGGCTCGTACTGGTCCCCTTGATCTACTTCGTCGTGCAGTCGCTGCGCTGAGACCGGTCAGCTCGCACGGCGCACGACCCCGAGAACGGGCCGTGGCACCAGACCACGGCTGAGGCATCCGCGCACCGCGGCGGTTCCCAGACACGGCAGCGCCGGCGCCCCGTCGAGGATCGGGGGCACCGGCACGTCACGAGCACCGCTCAGGGGCGGAGCCGCTGAGGCGGGGAGCCGCTCAGACTGCTGAGCGTCTCAGGCGGCGGAGCCGGGAGCGGTGAACTCCACGTCCAGGTCGATCCGGACCTTGTCCGAGACCATGACCCCGCCGGCCTCCAGGGCCGCGTTCCAGGTGATGCCGAACTCCTTGCGGGAGATCGCGGTGGCGGCGGTGAAGCCCGCCCGGGTGGTGCCGAACGCGTCCACGGCCACGCCGTTGAACTCCGTCTCGAGCTCCACCTCGCGGGAGACCCCGCGCAGGGTCAGGGTGCCCGTGACCGTGCCTTCCCCGCCGTCCAGGTGCACGCCGGTGATGTCATAGCTCATCTGCGGGAAGGTCTCCACGTCGAAGAACTCCGCGGAGCGCACGTGGTTGTCGCGGGCCTCGTTCTTGGTGTCCACCGAGGCCATCTCGATCTCCACCCGGCCGGTGGACCGAGAGGCGTCCTCGGCCACGGTCAGTTCGCCGGAGACCCCGGCGAACGTGCCGCGGACCTTGGAGATGCCGGCGTGGCGGACCGAGAACCCCACCTCGGTGTGCGCCGGGTCGAGGGTCCAGGTGCCGGTGGTCATGCCGTCGAGGGTGTTCATGGGTGCGTTCCTCCGCGTCTCGTGGGTCGGCGCTGCACCGACCACTTGCTTGCTTCGGAAACTAAATTACGCCCACTTTGATGATGCGTCAATGTATGTGGCAGAAACTTTCTGCGCGGGTCCCGACAGGGGCCGCAGCGCCTCCCCCCGGCCGGACTAGAGGTGCAGGTCCAGCACCGAGTTGTGGCTCAGGCCGTGGAACTGGCGCTGGTGGTACACCAGGGGGCTGCCGGAGCCCTCCTCGCCCAGGACGTCCACCACCGCGGCATTGAACACCAGCGCGGGCCCGGCCTTGATGCGGGCCAGCGGAATGGCGCGCAGCACGCGGCGCACATCCGTGAGCCGGGGTTCACCCGTGGGCAGGGTCTCCCAGGCCATGTCCTCCCCGAAGCGCGGGGCACCGGAGATCGCGAAGGAACGGGCCAGCTCCACGTTGTCGGAGTCCAGGAAGTGGACGATGAACGAATCTGCGGTGGCCACCACCGCGGCGGAGCCGCGCTTGGCCTGCAGGGAGAACCCCAGGATGGGCGGGTCCGCGGAGATCGAGGACACCGAGGACGCCGTGAGGCCCACCGGGCCCTCCGGGCCGGCCACCGTGATGATGGCGATGCCCGCAGGGTGCTGGCCGAACGCGGACTTGAACCCCTCGGTGAGTCCGGGATCGCTCTGCAGCGCCTCCGTGGGGGCCACGAGATCCACGGCGTGCGCCGCCACGCTTTCAGCCTCCCGCCCCGTGGCGGGCACACCCTCCAACTCCGCCCCGCTCTGCGGTGTGGTGTCCTGGGGGGTTCTCTCGCTGACGCGCTCCGACATGATCATGGGTTCCTCTCCCGCGGTGCTCCGGGGTCGTCGGCCCGGCCCTCTGTCTCTCCCTGCACCTCCGATCCTGCCAGGGACAGCGCCCGCAGGACACCGCCCGAGGGTCCACATTCTGGGCCACACGGCGCAGAGCGGCGCCACCTTGGGGGACAGATTCGCACCTGCAACTCCACCGTTCGCCCCACAGGTGCCACGCGCTCGGGGCCATTCCGTCCGCGCGCTGTCAAGGATCGGCCCGGGGCGGGCGGTTGGGGACACTGCTCGGTTTCATGTCATCCGATGGTCTTGTACTCCCTGGCGTAGTGGATCAGGGGACGGTCCGTGGAACCGGCACCCGCACCGCGGCCCATCGCGGTGACCCTGCCCACCACCACCAGGTGCGTGGCCGCCGTGTGCGCGGAGACGGTGTCCAGCTCGAACCAGCTCAGGCAGCCGTCGATCACCGGGGTGCCCGTGCGCTGGGTGCGGTGGAACGGGACGGTGTCCAGCAACCCGTCCACGGGGTTGCCGGGACTCGCGAGCCAGTTGGCCACGGAGCGCTGACCCGAGGCCAGCAGGGACAGCGTCCACGTTCCGCTGCTCTCCACGGCCTCGCACATCCGGCCCATGTCGTGCAGGCACACCAGCATGGTGGGCGGGTCGTAGGAGACGTCCGCGAAGGCGGTCACCGTGATCGCGTGGTCCTTGCCCCGGTACCGGGAGCACACCACCCCCACCCCCGAAGCGTGCTCGGCGGCCAGGGTGCGGTAGCGCTCCACCTGGGCCTCGGCCGGGTTCGGATCCACGGGTTCGATCTGCATGGGCCCAGTGTGTCACCGTCACCCACGGCACTGCCCGGCCATGTCCGCCGCGGAGTCCCGCGGCCGCGCTCGCCCCACCCCGTGTCGACCACGTCACGCCCACGTGCAGCTGGTCGTCCCGCGCCGGTCCTGGCCCTCCCCGGCGGCGGCACCCGTGTCCCGTCACCTGCCGCCGCGGCCACCCGTCATGCGCAGCGTGATGTTCAGCCGCCCGCCGTTCTTGAGCCCCAGCTGTCGCCCACCGGTGCCCGGCAGCACCCTGGGCACGCCGTGGAACGCGTAACGAGACGGTCCGCCGAACACGAAGAGGTCCCCGGACCGCAGCTCCACGTCCTGGTACGGCGCCGTGCGGGTCTCGGTGTTGCCGAAGCGGAACACGCACGTGTCCCCGAGAGAGAGGGAGACGATGGGCGCCGCAGAGAACTCGTCCTTGTCCTGGTGCATGCCCATGTGGGCGGCGTCGTCGTAGAAGTTGACCAGCGCGGAGTCCGGGCGGTGCTCGCGCACCACCCGTTCGCTGCCGTCGAAGGCCACGGGGTCCGGGGTGGGCTCGGCCACCCGGCCCACGGGAGCCGTGCCGTTCGGCCCCCTGAGTCCGCCCGGTCGCGCGGCGGTGCCTTGTCCCGCCGCGCCGTTCGGCACTCTGAGTCCGCCCTGTTGCGCAGCGGCATCCTGCGCCGCAGGGGTCTCTGGTCTCGCCGTCGCACCCCTTTCCGCAGCGGTGCCCGGACCTGCCGGGCCACCCGACCGAGCGCCTCGACCCGGCCCCGCGGCGTCGTCGTCCGTGCCCGGCGCATAGGCCTCCGCCACCGCGCGCGTGCCGAGCGCCATGAGCCACTCCGGCAGCTCGGGCAGGCGCGGGCCCGCGGCAGCGCCGTAGCGGTAAGGCTCACGCGTGCCCAGCATGACCGACTGCACGGACATCCGGCCCCCACCGGGCATGACCTGGTGCTTCATGGGAGCGGCTCGTACCCACTCCCGGCAGACCGCCACCAGCTCCTGCTGCTGCCCGTGGTCCAGCCAGTTGGGCAGGTGCACCGCACCGGGTGCCAGCACTCGGCGTGAGCGTGGGACGGTGAAGAGCTCCGCGACCTCGTAGTCGGACATGGCCCGAGCGTAGAGCCGCGCTCCGACACCCACACCCGAACTCCCCGACGACCTGCCGGGAAGATCACCGCTGACGAGCGCGGGGCGCTCGAGAGCACGGCTGGACCACGCGGCCAATCGGCGGCACGGCGGGGACGGCGCGGCGGTTCGTAGGCACTGCAGCCGCTCGGCGCCGCCACGGTGCGGCGCAGCGGCGCCACTGCACGGGCCGCACCCAGCCGCCCCGGCCCTGCGGAATACCACGCCCGCCCACCCCGTTATTTCCACAGCAAGTTTTCGTCTGGAAAGGATTCGGCATGGCCCTGCCCCTGTCCGTCATCGATTTCGCCACCGTGCGCAAAGACCAGTCCCTCGGGGAGAGTTTCGCGGACTCCGTGACACTCGCCCAGCACGCCGAGAAGCTGGGCTACTCCCGCGTCTGGTACGCGGAGCACCACAACATGCCCACCATCGCATCCTCCGCCCCGGCCGTGCTGATCGCGCACGTGGCTGCCCACACGGAACGCATCCGGTTGGGCTCCGGCGGCGTGATGCTGCCCAACCACTCGCCCCTGACGATCGCCGAGCAGTTCGGCACCCTGGCGGAGCTGCACCCCGGACGCATCGACCTGGGACTGGGACGCGCCCCCGGCACGGACCCGCGCACCCTGCGGGCGCTGCGCCGCTCCCCGGAGGCCGCGGAGAACTTCCCGCAGGACGTCAAGGAGCTGCAGGGCTACCTGCGGGACGAGTCCATCATCCCGGGGGTGCGCGCGGTGCCGGGTGCGGGCACGAACGTACCCCTGACCATCCTCGGCTCGTCCCTGTTCGGCGCCCAGCTCGCGGCGGCCTACGGCCTGCCGTACGCGTTCGCCTCGCACTTCGCCCCGGACGCGCTGGTGGATGCCGTGGCGGCCTACCGCTCCCAGTTCCAGCCCTCCGAGCAGCTCGCGGAGCCGTACGTGATCGCGGCCGTGAACGTGATCGTCTCCGAGGACGCCCAGGACGCCGCGCGACAGCTCGAGGCCACGCAGCGGGCCCGCGTGAAGCTCATGCTGGGCCGCGGCCGCGAGTTCTCGGACGAGGAGATGGACATGGTCATGGCCTCGCCCGCCGCGTCCCAGATCCTGCACATGCTCAGCTACATGGGCGTGGGCACCCCGGACACCGTGGTGGACTACCTGCACCGCTTCGCGGACCACGCGGACGCGGACGAGCTCATGATCTCGCCCCTGTCCACGCGCCAGCCGGACGTCCTGCAGTCCATGGAGCTGCTCGCCCGCAACTGGTCCTGAGCGGCTCCGAAGGGCGACGGCGCCCGTCCCGCCCCCGGAGCCCGCCACCGTTCACGCTCTCGTCGGCAGGCCCCACCGGACGGGCGTGGGTTCGTCCCGGACCAGGCCGCACTGCACCCGGGACCAGGAGCGCCGCCGGCACACGGCAGGGCGCCAGCAGGAGGTGTCACCCGCGGGCCTGGGACCACCAGATCAGCAGCATGGTCACCAGGAACCCCGTGAGGTAGTTCAACCACAGGAAGGTCCTCCACCCGGCGTTCGCGCGCCCGGAGTCGGCGTCCGTGACGCCGCGGAAGCGCAGGGCATTGAGCAGGTACGGCACCGCGAGCAGCGCGGCCAGCTGACCGGGCCACTCGGTGCACAGCATCAGGATCCCGGCGAGCGCGTACAGCCCCGCGGAGAGCCACACCGTGGGGCGGGCGCCCAGCACGGTGGCCACGGAGCCCAGCCCGCCCTCGCGGTCCGGGACCACGTCCTGCACCGCCCCGAACATCTGCGAGGCCATGCCCCACAGGAAGAACCCGGCCAGCAGAGCCCACAGTCCGCCGGTGAACTCCGCGCCCGCGAGCGTGAGCCCGAACACGGCCGGGGAGACGAAGTGCGTGGCGGAGGTCATCGCGTCCAGGAACGGGCGCTCCTTGAACCGCAGCCCCGCCCACGAGTAGGCGACCACCGCGAACAGGGACACCGCGAGCACCGCGAGTGAGACCCAGTTTCCCGTGGCCACGCCCCAGCCCGCGAGCACCAGGACGAACGGCGCCGGCAGCAGGCAGGACGCCAGCAGCACGGGCCGCTGCGCCGCCCGGTGCACCACCGCGCCCTCCACGCCTCCCTTGCGGGGGTTGCGCAGGTCCGACTCGTAGTCGAAGACGTCGTTGATCCCGTACATCGCCAGGTTGTAGGGCACCAGGAAGAACACGCTGCCCAGCACCACGAGCCACCACGGCAGCCCGCCGGTCAGCAGCACGGCCGCCGCGAACGGGTAGGCCGTGTTGACCCAGCTCAGGGGCCGCGAGGCCCAGA
>NZ_JASDCY010000068.1:0-14641 GCF_030407675.1 Kocuria sp. APC 4018
CGGGCATGGTGCACATCCTTCCAGGCCGCCCAGTGGGCAAGCCAGATCAGAGGTCACCTATCGGTGCGGCAGTCCCTATTGCCTGACGGGTCGCTTCATTCATAGTCGCCTCCTTGCGGAGGCATGGAGGAGTTTTCGGCAACTGCTTTCATGAGCGCGGCTTGGCCGTCGCTTCCGACAGTGCCAGGGATCGCGCGTATTGCATCGATTGCGCGTTCCACGGCGAATCGCGTTCGCAGTGCCGACACAGTTTCATCGCTCAGTCCGCTTTTCACGGCGTTAGCGAGTCGAGACTGTGCTATGCGAGCAGCATGGGAGGGGGGCATGGAAATGAGCCCTTTCATCATCGCCATTGTGGCGACATAGAAACCAGTAGTCGTGTGTGGCGACGTGGCCTCTCTCTCCCTCTTGCCCTTTCAGGGTACCCCTTCCTGAGGGGTGGAGCAAGCATTACTCCAGGTCAGAGGCTTGTTTGGGCTACGGGCGGGGTGTGTTACTTTCGAACTCACCAGGGAAGTTTCTGCGTTGGCGGTGCGCAAAAAAATTCTGGGACACGCGCCGTTGCGTGTCCCAGGTGGAGGTGGGGTGAGGCACCGAAGAGTCAGTCCAGGACTCTCGCTGTCGGTGTAATCGTTACTGTGCTGGAGTCGAACCCCTTGCGTCCTCGGGGATGAGGGTGGATGTGCACCGTGCAGAGAGCCCGTATCACCGATCGCTTTGTCGCGAGGTCGGCATCATCGAACGCTGCGACTGGGTCGTCTGCGTCCAGGACGGAATGAGGCCCGGTGCCCGTTGATAGACGAGACCGTTCAGCGTCGAGTGCAGCGATGGACACCTCGGCCTTGTCGCGGATGCGCTTGAGGTCGCGGCCCTCGATGATCTCATCGTCGTAGTCGGCCTGCGCCCTAGCGATCCGTCCGCGATGCATTGTGATCTCGTCGGAGATGGCTCGAAGGCGCGGGTGATCCGGTGTGGGAACGATGTTCTTGAGGTCCGGACGAGCAAGACGAGCGCGGATCGTCTCGACCACATACGTGTCGATGTGCTCGCGCAGCCGCATCACATGCCCTTCGCAGCGATACCGCATACTGTGCGCGCGCACCGGTTTGCCGCACACCTCGCCGGTGTCGGGCTCTTGCCAGCCGCAGAGGTACAGGCCGGACCCGAGGTGACGGCGGTCAGTGCCCACTCGGTTCGTCGCTCGGTTCGGATCGTCGAGGCGATCTTGAACCGCCCACCAGGTGGCCTCTGGGACCAGAGAGTCCCACTGACTGCGGATGGGGTCACCGGAGTCGGAGCGCAAGATCGTGGCGCGCCACGAACGTCGCTTCCCGCCATCAGGTTGGATGGTGGGTGGAGAGTACGTTGAGTAACCGGCGTACCGCGGGTTCCGGAGGATGCCGAGAACGGTCGACGGAGCCCATGGTCCATCGTCTGGCACGGGTCGGGGTGGGAGCCCGTCCGCCGCCCTCCTCTCGTTGCGCTGCAGTGCGAGAGTCCGTGAGTGTCGGGGGAGTGGTGGCACGCTGGGAATGTCGGGGCCGCTCTTCCCGGATAGTGCCGCTGCGATGGCTCGCAAAGAAGCGCCAGCAGTGAATGCCTGGTAGATGGCCTCCACTGCCCGCGCCTCGTGAGGGATGACCTCTCCCTTGAGGGTGTATCCGAGCGGACGCACGCCCTTCGGGGGACGCCCCTGCTCTGCCCGCTGCCGTTGGGCACGACTCTGTCGCTCGGCTTTGACCTCGATCTCGTTGCGCGCAATCGCGGAGAAGAGATCTGCGCTGAGACGTCCAGCAGCGGTCGTGCAGTCGATGTCGCTTCCCTTGGCGAAGGTCAAGAGTATCTCGTGACGCTGTGCTGCCTCGATGATGCGCACCCCGTCCGCACGATTGCGCTCCAGACGGGGCCACTCCTGAGCGACGACGACGTTGATGAGCCCACGTTCGATGTCGGTGAGGAGGCGCTCGAACTCGGGACGCCGCAGCTTGCCGACGCCAGAGATGTCGTTGTCCTCATAGACCCCGGCAGGGCTCCATCGCCTAGCCTTGATGAGAGCCTCGGCGTCCTCCCTGTGGCGGTCTACCCCCAGGCGAGTGTTCTCGCGGTCCTGGGAGACCCGCAGGTAGATGGCAGCCCGCCGAGGCTCAATGCTCATGGGGCCAGTCTACGCCAAAGGTTATTCGGCTACGGAACGCGGGTCAGCTGTCGTTTCACAACCTCGCATATATTGGTCTGTTGGTCGAGCGATTCGCGATGTCGCACTGTCCTCCAATTACAGCAGAGCCGGTCATCCGTTCTGCTCAGGTGGGTGTCCCTGGTCATTCTGGAGGGCTTCCGTTGGGACAAAGTCGTTGAGTCTCGCAAGGCTAGGTGCCGCGAGAGGCGCGAGGGCTCGCTGAACTACAGCCTTCGGTCCCCGAAACTCGTGGACCGCAATAACCATCTCTTCCCACACGTGCGAGTGGTACTCAACTCGCGCCTCGCCCTCCCACTCGAAGCTCGCGACGACTTCAAAGCTACGGTGGTCTCGGCCTGTCTTGTCGGGGATGACCGTCAACCCCGCCTCGGAAAGTAGCTTCTCCATCCAACCTGAGTTGTAAGTCGCCACGATGACAAGACGCTGCCGCAAAATGTCGCGAATGGCTCTCCGGGGAACTTCCCACAAGTAGAAGGGGAGTGTTTTGGAACTGTAGACGTCCGCTTTGTCGTCGGGCAAAGACGTCAGCGAAATACTGTTTCGGTCGCCTATCTCCTCATGGATAAGGCCCTGGACTCTTTCGATCAGCGGGGCGGACTGAATGCTTTCTTTCGAGACTCCGGTACTGTCATATATGACGGAGTAACCGACAAATCCGCCGAGTTCGAAATATGCGTATCCCTCACGCCTGGCGTTTCGGATCGCATGCCGCAATGCCTGCCAATGAGGCTGTTCTTCGTCCGGAAGCGAGAGCGAAAAAACGTGGCGATCGGCGATCTTGGTTGACTTGTTGAGGGGGGCGTTTTTGCTCGCGGTCGCTATATCCATTCGTGCAAGCTGGCGCTCGACCCGTCGATCGGCGCGAAACCGGCGAGCCGGCTGCTGGTCTCGCCCCGCTTCGCTCGCTCTGGCTTCCGCGCCAAGAACCGGAAACGGCTCATTTCCGATTGCGGTGACATTCAGCGTCACGATGTTGTCGCCATCTTCATTGATGCTTTCATCGACCCGTGTAGCCTTGATTTTTACAGTTCGGTAGTCCGCCTCGGCATCCTGGCCGGTCGGTCTGACAAATGTGATGTCTCCGACGCGGAGTACGTTAGTGACGTCGTGTACGACGGGGATTCCCCACTCAGAACTTGTCATCCCGCGGGCGAATTGGAAGGTCCCTCTGTGTCCGTCTGACCATGATAGCGGGATCGGAACCGGCTCGTTTTTGGCTAGTGCGTATATGACTTGCCGATTGAAGAGCAGTCCGCTCCACGCAATGGCGTCTCCCAGGCGTCGTGACTGCCAGCGAAGCCATCTCAATTGATTTAGATGGTCTAAGTTGACCGTGCCCTTAGTGTTTCGTTGCTTGGCTTTTCGGATGGCTCCTTGCAGCTCGATTTGCAGGTCGAACAGACTTTCTTGCAAATCGAGATGGCCCTCCAGTCCGTCGGCTAGGAAGTTCTTTACTCCAATTTTGTCTGCCAACTTCTCTAGGTTCGTAACGTAGCCGATTATAGCTTTTTCATCTTTGTTCATGGCTGCAATTCCCTCAGGGGTGCGTGGTGGTGAGGCGTTTGGGCGGCGTCTGTGCGCAGTCAAACATCGAGTTCAACTTCCAGCCGTCGTCCACTAGGCATACTTCTTGATAATGTGCGGCTCGCCGCGCCCTGGCTCCCAGATCTCCCAGCCGATCTTCTCGTCCAGGTCGCCGAAGTAGCCCTGGACGCCGAGGCGGTGGACGCAGAACCACCAGGCTTCCAGCTCGTCCGCGATGCGGCCCCGCAGTCGGGCCTCGTGCTCGTTCAGCGCCTGATTGTCTCCATAGGGGACTTCGGCGAACTCTCGCTCTGTGGTCCTCACGTGGAACTCGACTCGCTCCCAGTACTCGGACGGTGGATCGTCCGAGCCGAGCTCGTTGGTGGCGAGGACGTCCAAGTGGTGGAAGCGCCCCGACTTCCCGTACCGAGCGAACGTCGCGAAGAGAAGCGGGAGCGTGGTGCTCCCGCTGATCCGATCAGCGAGAGTCTCTGCGTGTCCGGTGTGGGTGGACCGCGCCAGGCCGCGTTCGATCGCCGTGTCGAGCAGCTGACTTAACCTCTGGATGTCATGGCCCCAGTCGTCCTTCAGCGTCTTCTTGGAAGGCCATGAGCCCGAGGCCTCGACCTCGTTGCAGCCGAGCATGACCTTTATGGCCTTCTCCACGCCGATGCTACCCAGCGTGAATACGCCATCACCGTGCAGGGAGACGAAGCGAAGGCTTCGGATCGCCTCCACGGAGTCGCGCAGGAGGTTGCGCACTGACCCGGCCTCCTCAAGGAGCGCGAACCCCTGACGCGTCGACAACGCCGGGTGCAGTCCCGGTCGGCGCCCCTGCGACGGGCTCAATGCCATTCCCTCGGTCCTCCTCGCGCGCCTGTGGTCGTCCTCTTGCTCAGGATAGGCGTGTGACGGCGCATCATGAGCGACGTACGCTCGTCAAAGCGCGAGACGCTGTCGCCAAAGGTTATTCGGCTACGGAACGCGGTGGAATTTCGTTTCGCCGTATAACCTCTGGCGTCGATTGAGTGGTCTGACCTGCCGATGCGATGACTAAAATAGGTCAGCAGTCACTGTATAGTTCAGTGCATGTTGACCATTGCTTCACGCCTCGACGTCATGCACCGGCTCGGCCGAGCCATGGCGGACCCGACGCGATCCCGGATCCTGATGACCCTGCTCGACGGCCCGAGCTATCCGGCGGTGCTGTCGCGCGAGCTGGAGCTGACCCGGTCGAACGTGTCGAACCACCTGACCTGTCTGCGCGACTGTGGCATCGTGGCCGCCGAGCCCGAGGGACGGCAGACGCGCTACGAGATCGCCGACCCGCACCTCGCTGCGGCGCTCACGGCGCTCGTGGATGTGACGCTGGCCGTCGACGAGCACGCGCCATGCGTTGATGACCAGTGCCCGGTGCCGGGCTGCTGCGGGACGGGGGCAAGCGCATGAGCGCGGCGTGCGGCTGCGACGAGCCCGAGACCACGGTCGGCGAAGCAGTTGAGGAGGTGCAGGAGCGACCCTGGTGGCGGGACCGCGGGATCATGGTCCCGGTCCTCTCCGGCGTCGCTTTCCTGACCGGTCTCGTCCTGGAGTGGTCCGGGCTCGAGATCCTGGCGCTGGTGCTGTTCTGGCTCGGTCTGCTGTTGGGAGCATCGACGTTCACCCCGGGCGCGATCCGCAAACTGTTCAAGCGCAAGCTCGGCATCAGCCTGCTGATGACGATCAGCGCCATTGGCGCGGTGATCCTCGGCTACGTCGAGGAGGCCGCGGCCCTGGCGTTCCTGTACTCGATCGCTGAGGCGCTGGAGGACAAGGCGATGGACCGCGCCCGCGGCGGGCTCCGGTCGCTGCTCAAGCTCGTCCCTGAGACAGCGACCATCCGCCGCGACGGCGCGTCGGTCGAGGTCGCCGCGAAAGACCTCCAGGTGGGCCAGCTGATGCTGGTGCGGCCGGGCGAACGGATCGCGACCGACGGCGTCGTGGTCACGGGTCGTTCGAGTTTGGATACGTCTGCGATCACTGGAGAGTCGATCCCGGTCGAGGTCGAGCTGGGAGATGCAGTCTCGGCCGGTGCAATCAACTCCGCCGGCGCGCTGGAAGTCGAGACGACCGCGGCGGGCACCGACAACTCGCTGACCACGATCGTGGAGCTCGTTGAGCAGGCGCAGGCCGAGAAGGGAGACCGCGCCCGCCTCGCCGACCGCATCGCCCGACCCCTCGTCCCTGGTGTGCTCGTCCTCGCCGTCCTGGTGGCGCTGATCGGTTCGCTGTTCGGCGACCCCGAGCTGTGGGTCACTCGCGCCCTGGTCGTCCTCGTGGCGGCGTCGCCGTGCGCGCTGGCGATCTCCGTGCCGCTGACCGTGGTCGCCGCGATCGGCTCGGCGAGCAAGTTCGGCGTGATCATCAAGTCCGGTGCCGCGTTCGAGCGCTTCGGCGTGATCCGCCACGTCGCCGTCGACAAGACCGGCACCCTCACCCGAAACGAGCCCCTCGTCACCGCCGTTCTCACCGCCGACGGGACCACCGAGGCGCAGGCGCTGGCGTGGGCGGCCGCGCTGGAGCAACACAGCACCCACCCGCTCGCGGCCGCGATCACCGCCGCCGCGCCGGGGGCCTCAGTAGCCGAGGACGTGACCGAGCAGGCCGGGCACGGCATCGAGGGCAAGCTCGACGGCGCGCGGATCACGGTCGGCAGCCCCCGCTGGCTGGACGCCGGGACGCTCGGCGACCGGGTCGCAGGGCTGGAGGAGCAGGGCATGACGGTCGTCATCGTGCACCGCGACGGCGAGCCGGTCGCTGCGATCGGCGTCCGCGACGAGCTGCGCCTGGAGGTCCCGGAGGTCGTCCGCACGCTCGCCGCGCAGTGCATCGGGGTCACGATGCTCACCGGCGACAACGCCCGCACCGCCCGCGCTCTCGCGGCGCAGGCCGGGATCGAGGACGTGCGCGCCGAGCTGCGCCCCGAGGACAAGGCCGCTGCGATCGCTGAGCTCGGCCAGCATGGTTCGGTGGCGATGATCGGCGACGGCATCAACGACGCCCCCGCCCTCGCCGCCGCGGACATCGGGATCGCGATGGGCGCGACCGGGTCGGATGCCGCGATCGAGTCGGCCGATGTCGCGTTCACCGGGCACGACCTGCGGCTGCTGCCGCGCGCGTTCGACCATGCCCGGCGCGGACGGCACATCATCAACCAGAACATCATCCTGTCGCTGCTGATCATCATCGCCCTGCTCCCGCTCGCCCTCTTCGGCGTCCTGGGACTCGCTGCCGTGGTGCTCGTGCACGAGATCGCGGAGGTCATCGTGATCCTCAATGGCTTGCGCGCGGCCCGGACCCGGAAGGAGCAGATCGTATGAAGGTCGAACTGCTGCACATCGTCGACTGCCCGAACACGGCCATCGCCGAAGCAAACGCGCGCGCCGCGCTGGATGCCGCCGAGCTCGCGGAAGTGCCCATCGAGCTGGTAACGATCCACACCGAGACCGAAGCGGCGAACACCCGATTCGGAGGCTCGCCCACGATCCTCGTCGACGGCGTCGACCTGTTTCCGACGCAACCGGTTCGCTCGCTCGCGTGCCGGGTCTACGCGACTGAGCGCGGGTACGCCGGTGCACCGACTCCGTCTCAGATCGAGGAGGCGTTGCACGAGACCTATCGTTGACGTCGAACGCAAGCTGTCGGTCCCGGACGCGGGGCCGAGCGCTTCACTGCACACCTCAAGAGGGTGGTATGTACCGGAAATCGGTGGAGTGGAGATTCGCGCTGTAGGGATTGGTCGCCGCGCGGAGCATCGTAGTGAGCGCGGGTTAGTCGGCTGACGCGCCTCGGGCAAGCAATAGCCGTAAGTGCTTCAGGAACTGCTTCTTGTAGTGGCAGGATCGAGCCATGGATGTCCTCGCGCTGGTGATCTCGGCCCTGTCGCTGCTGATCGCCGGAGTCGGCACTTACCAAGCGAACAAGCGCGCGAACGAGGCACTCGCCGAGTCGCGCAAGGCGGCCGAGGACGCACGCTGGTTCGCGGTGCAGGAAGCCGTGCAGCGCCTAATCGGGTTCGATCCGACGGCCGAGCCGGTGGGGGAGCGGCTCGCCAACCTGCGCATCACGTCGATCGCGCTCGTCGACCAGCTCGACGGCTGGGATGGTATCGACTCGTGGCTGGAGGCCGAGCGCACGCTGGGCGCGACCATCGGCCGCCAGGTGATGGAGGCCGCCAAGCCCGGCGACACCGTGGAACGGCGGCTGGAGAACCTCGACCCGCTGATGACCTGGGCACACGTGCTGAGCAGCAACCTGCGCCACTTCAGATCGGTCGGCCACGACGCGGTTGCTCTTGCCAAGCTCAAGGCCAATGCCGAGGGGCAAGTCGTGACCATCCATGAACGCCACGGCTGGGATCTGCCGCCGCAGACCAACCCCCGGATCCAGCCGCTGGAGTAGGCGGCGGGAGGCGACCAGGTCTTAAGGGTTGCTCAGCACGGTGAACGACGTCGCCGTGTACTTGGGCTTCACCTCTCCACCGGGACCAGTTGCCTCTGTTACTGCCACATCGACTGAAACTGACATGCCAGTGCGGAGCGTTGCGGTGTTCGCCGTTGGGATCTTCTTTGCGTCGATCTTGACGATCTCGCCGTCCTCGACTTCCAGCTGCCAAGCGCTGATCTCGCTAACGGTCCGCAGGATGCCGCGGATCGTGGTCGGTTCGAGTTCGAGCTCCCGCGACGCGATGAGCTCGCCAATATGGGCTAGTTCGGCCGTGGAGAGGCGCGTACGAGGGCGCGGCTGGCGCGGCTGGGACCAAGTGAGGTCCGGCTCGAAACCAGATTTCACCAGTCCTGTCGAGAAGTCACGCAAAGTTGTGGCGACGCGCGGTCCGTACTCGCGGATGCGGGTCAAGAAGTCGCTGGTGTCGGCATCTGGGCCGAGGCGACGTCCGTCTTCGAGCAAGCCCAGCGCTCGCTTTAGGGCGGTGTCGACTAGCTGAGGTTCTGCATTGTCGTCACCGAACAGACCGACCTGGCCATCGGGCGAGATCTCGTCCGCGGGGGAAGTCGCCGGCACGATCTGCAGGATGAGACTTCCCGGCCGTGGTGAACCGTTGAGGTTCAATCGGGTCTTCGAGACAACGTCCGCGGGCGGTTGCCCACGCAACGACTTGTGCCCCTTCACCGCGAGGCCTGTCGCAAGCACCAGGCGCTGAAAATTGCGAAGCGTGTCAGCAATCCCGTCGATCGCTCCCGAGTGGATCGTGATTCCTGGCCCAGTCAGGCGCAGAGACCCTGAAGAAGCGTCGCGCCGCAGCAAGCCGTGCTCAGCGCGCAGAGTCTCGATGCTCATGCGCGCAAGATCATCTGCGTCCTGCCACTCAGCTTCGCCTTGGACGTTGGCCTTGAACTGCTCCCAGTCAAACGCCATGGAAACCGTCCAGAGTCACTTCGAAGTAGCCGCGCTGCGGTAGGGCATCCGGCCGTTGCGGAGGATCTTCCTTCGCGCCGTTGCGCTTGCGCATCCAGAAGTCATCCCAGTAGCCACGATTCAACGCATATGACTGGTGCTCGACTGAGTGGGCGCGGTCCGCCTCGGGGAACACGTGCCATAGGCAGTATCGAGTATCAACGCGCAGGCCCGTCGCTGGCCGGACCTGGTTCATCCCGAACATCTGCAGGATGTACCGATCCTTGGGGTCGGTCACCTGGTCAACGAGCACGTCTTCGCCCCAGTAGACGAGGTCGATGTCGTCAGGATCGATCTTGTCGGTAAGGAAGCTGCCACCCACCCATACGCACACCACGGGGACGACAGAGCGGATGCCGTCGGTAGCGGACTCGAAGTGCTGCCAGATCTCGGCGCGGGTCGCCGACTTCGCGAACCGGGGATCGTCAACGTAGTGGGATTTGATCTCTTCCAACGACGCGCCGAATCGGCCCAGCGGAAGCAGGCCCGTCTGCTCGTCAAGTGCAGGCAGCACCAAGTCACCTCCCTGTGGGTCGCAGTCACCTGTCATTATGTCCTATCAGGGGCTGCCGACAGAGGCGGACGCGAGATCGGGTCGCGTGCCCCCGCTGCCCCACCTTCTGCGTCTCCGGAAGGGGCGAGGTGGGGGCCGAGGCGATGCCAGCCAGACACGCAACCACAGGTTGGTATGTGCCGGAATGCGGTGGAGTTCCGCTTCAACGTGTAGGCTCTATGCCAGAGGCGGAGGCGTAGCGGAGTTACTGCATTGATCGAATTAGATACTTTAACTCTCGTCAATTCTACTCTGCGCGAATAGTTAAGGAGACCCCGTGCCGCTTCCAGAGGGTATTCGCTCACAGGCGGTGGAGTATGCTCGAAAGGACTTGCCGGGTGACCTGGCATGGCATGTCGACTATTTTAACTTCATCGGTGACCTCGAGCTTCGCAAAAGGCTCGGGCAGGAGTTTTACGCGGCCAGGTATTTGTATAAGCTCTGGGAAGGCCTTCGGGTCGACGAGCCATGGGCGATTCAAGCTCAGGTTCAATTGCAGGTTCAACAGTACGCATCGATTTATGAAGCCGCAATTCACTACCTTCTCTTCGTTGAGGCGTCTGGCGAGCCTGTCGTTAAGGCCTTACCTGAATACCGCGCGCTCGTGAAGCGGGAGCTCCCGGGGCATATTATGGATCGAATTCGCAAACTTCCTCAGGCTGATGCTACGGATGTCATTGGTGCCGTGTATGCAACGCGCCGCACCCAGGAGTCGAAGATTCGATTCGACAGCAAGGTTGCTGCCGCCGTGACGCTAGGCATGATTAGTGATGGCCTCGGTCATGAGATCGCAGGCTACTACACGGCTCGCAACTACATTCACATCCATGCGGAACTCCGTCAAGAGGATTTTGATTGGCAGATTGAGTTTGCGCGCGATGCTTACAGGCGCCTTGGGCCGTTTAGGGAAGAGGTCTCAGCTTGGCTCTCAACCCGCAAAGAGCGTGTTTGAGGATTGGGCCCAGTGAATACGTCGAGACCCTGTATGGGGTCGCGCTCTTGGGCTGGGGGTCGTGACGTAGTGGTCATCTCATCGGGGTGAAGGGGCGGGCAACTGGGTGCATGGTGGAGCATTCAAAATGCTATCTCGCAGCCAGAGACTCCATGCGTGTCTTGATCCGTCAGCTGTCAAGGTTGTGCCAGGCATCCCCCAGCACCCAGCGAATAGCGGAGATCCGCCCTGAGAGGTAGCCCCATGCCCAGTCCGACTCCACATCCTTCGCCAGCTCTTCCACGCCGTACTGTTCCTCGACTCGGCGCTTTGCTGCGAGTATTCCAGCCTTGATGTCATCGGGCCAATCGTAGAGATCCACGTCCTCGTCCGCCGGTTTACGTCCGTACCAGAGTCGATCCATGAGCGCTGACTCAACCTCTAGGATCTCTGACACCCGTCGCAGCGTGCTTGTCCCAACATCGTGCTTGAACGCTAGATCTAGATTCTGCTCAACGAGCCGAAGGAGCTGTGGCTTCTCCCAGATGCGGATCCTGAAGGGCGGATTGTTTGAGCGTTGATAGTCCGCGATCCAATCCTTAGCCCCGTTGGTTAGATAGCCGGATGCAATGAAGAGGAGCGCTGACGGGCGCTCAGCGCTGGCCCAGGCGATTGCCCCCTGAAGCGCTTCCGGAGGAACGCCGCGCTTGTAGTGCTTGCAATCGACGAACCAGCGCTCCTCGTACTCGTGCCCGTCAATGTCCCTCATAGACCGGCGGGCGACGATATCTCGACCACGGTCGGACGGCGACGCAGCGAGCGGGGTCCCCTTTCTCCAATCCACATTGGAAAAGCCACTCTCGGCCATGAGGTCGAAGCAGAACTCTTCAAAGTCCGTGGGCGATAGTGCTTCGAAGTCGAGGGAGCCGAGGGTGAAGTCGTGCTCGGACTCGGCGACGGCCATCGCATCATCGTCGAGTGGCTGCTCGGGCACCTTTTCCATACGGCCAGTATATGAAGCGCCACACGCGAGGGAAGCCCGACGTCGACTCGGCTTGCTACTGGCAGTCGTCTGCGATTACCCGGTGGTCGTGACGTTGGGCTAGTTCCTCACGATCGGCGGTTCGGGACGCCCTGGCTCCCAAATCTCCCAGCCGATCTTCCTGCCCAGGTCGCCGAAGCAGCCCTGGACGCCGAGGCGGTGGACGCAGTACCACCAGGCCTCCAGCTCGTCCGCGATGCGGTCCCGAAGTCGGACCTCGTACTCGTCCAGCGCTTGGTTGTCTCCGTAGGGGACTTCGGCGAGCTCGGGCTCTGTGCTCCTAACGTGGAACTCGACTCGCTCCCAGTACTCAGATGGTGACTCATCCGAGCCAGGCTCGTTGGTCGCGAGGATGCCTAGGTGGTGGAAGCGCCCCGACTTCCCGTACCGAGCGAACGTCGCGAAGAGAAGCGGGAGTGTGGTGCTCCCGCTGATCCGATCAGCGAGAGTCTCGGCATACCCGGTGTGGGTGGATCGCGCCTGGCCGCGTTCAATCGCCGTGTTGAGCAGCTGGCTCATCTTCTGGATGTCGTGGCCCCAGTCGTACCTCAAGGTCGCCTTGGAGGGCCAGGAGCCCGAAGCCTCGATCTCGTTGCAGCCGAGCATGACCTTCATGGCCTTCTCCACGCCGATGCTGCCCAGCATAAACACGCCATCGCCGTGCAGCGAGACAAAGCGAAGGGTTCGGATTACCTCCACGGAGTCGCGCAGGAGGTTGCGCACTGCCCCGGCCTCCTCCAGCAGCGCGAACCCCTGGTGCGTCGACAACGCCGGGTGCAGTCCCGGCGGCGGGCTCGATGCCATTCCCTCGGTCCTCCTCGTGCCCCTCTGGTCGCCCTCCTATCCAGAAGGGGCGCATGATGGCGCTCCATGAGCGGGGTGCCTTTGCCGCTGCGCGAGTCGCTGTGACCAAAGGTTACTCGGCTACGGAACGTGGTCAAATTTAGATTTAATGTCTAATAAGGGCCTCTGACCAGGGATTTTATCTTCTCGGCCTCCGGTTGGGTTCGATGGACAGGTTCCGCTTTACCATCAGGTGCTAAGCGTTTGTCCCGCTGACCTGGGACTTTGATCGGTCTCTGCGGAGCTCTCGCAGAGGCCGATTCTCGTTGTCGCATTGCGGTAGCGTCTCTGGCGAGTGGCTTCGGCTGGGCAGTTCTGCGGCGGGTTCAAGTTGTTCGACCCGCGATCTCGCGGAAGGTGCGCTGACTCAAAAATCTGTCTGACTCATAAGTCGGTTATCCAACAACGCTTTGGTTCACTGGGGCAGGTCTCGTTCCGCCAGAGTGCGAGTGATTTCGTCCCGCTAGCAGCTCGCTCCCATGAGCCGCTGGTGGCGGTGCGATAGGTATTCTGGGGTGTGTGTCCCTTGGTCGTTCTTTTCGTGTCCTGTGGGGAGCGAACGCTGCGTCGAACCTGGCTGACGGTTTAGCGTTCGTCTCGATCCCGCTGCTGGCAACCTCACTTACGGACGATCCGCGCTGGATCGCCGGGCTTTCGACGCTCTACGCGCTCGTCCGGTTGCTCGTGGCTCTGCCGATCGGCGTATGGGTCGATCGTGTGGACCGCCGTTTAATCCTGATCGTCGCAAATATTCTGCGGGGAGTTGCCGTTCTCGCCCTTGCGATCTGCGTGCACCTGGGCATCGGAGGTCTTGTCCTCCTCTACGCCGCTTACGCGGTCATCGGCACGCTCGAGAGCGCAGCTGATAACGCCGCGGTCTCTCTCGTTCCCGGCCTTGTCCAGAAGGGCAAGCTGGACACGGCAAATGGTCGGATCTCGGCCGCGCAACTCATAGCCGACGAATTCGCTGGTCCGCCACTCGGCGGGTTCCTCTTCGCGATCGCTGCAGCTGCCCCCGTCTACGCAATGGGCGGGCTTTGGGCAGCTGCGGGCTTGATCGCGCTTGCACTACCCGTGCATCGGGGCAGACCATCTGAGGCGGTTGCGCCCAGGGCGCGCGCCTCGGTATGGCGAGAAGCCGTGGCGGGAGCAACGTGGCTCGCGCACCACCGCCTCGTCGGGGGAATGGCATTGATTGGAGCCTTGGCGAGCATCGGCTACATGCTTCCGTTCTCCATCCTCGTCATTTTCGCTCAGGAGCAGCTGGGGGTCGATGGCGTTGGGTACGGGCTCATCCTGGCCGTGTCCGCGCTCGGTGGGCTCGTCGGCTCCTTCGCGACAGCTCGTATCCGCTCACGGATCGGCTACCGCTGGACGATCGTTGCAAGTTTGCTCACCGGGGCCGCCTCATTGCTGGCCCTCGCTGTAACTGGCAATGCAGTGGTTGCCTCGGTGCTACTGGCGATCTATATTCTCCACGCCGTGGTGTGGGGGATCTGTGCGACGTCGCTTCGCCAGCGTCTCGTGCCAGATGCGCTCCTCGGGCGGGTCAATGCCGCGTCGCGCGTCCTTGGGTTGATCGGCCTTGCCCTTGGATCATTAATCGGCGGGCTTCTCGCTGGCGTGCATCTCGCGTTGCCCGTGGCGATGGGTGGTGCGGTGTTCGTGATCTGCGCCGGCTTTGCTCTCGCCGTCGTCCGGACCATCGATACCGACTGAACCGTATGGTTGTGCGTGGTGTGGTCTAGCGCGCGGAGGCTTCTCTGCCGCCGCTGCGAAACCGGTGCAATCAGAGGTTGCTATTTGCGGCGACGTGGTGGAGTTCCGCTTCAACGTCTAAGCCTTTAGCTCAAGCGCCCTCGGTTTCTTTTGAAGCCGGGGGCGTTTTTGCTTGGGGGGGGGTGCAGCTCGCTAGTGTGCTGCACCATGAACGATCGCTGTTAGATTGATCTTGACGTCAAGATTATGAGGAGTCGGAGATGAAGCTCCACCATGTTCAGATTTCCATGCCTGCTGGTGCGGGACTGCCGCACATTTAGGTGACAGTTGGGGGTGTCAGGCCGCGAGGCTCACGGCCGGGTTCATGATGGTCTCGTA